>CAVQCU010000075.1:0-66879 GCA_963710995.1 uncultured delta proteobacterium | reverse complement strand
ACTAATTGAAGAAGGACATTGATCGCGGCGATTATCCTCATTTTTTTCTTAAGGAAATTTCCGAATCGGCTGTTTCAATTAAAAGAACCCTGCGGGGTAAATACCGCATCGCAACAAAGAATAATTCTTTGCCGCAAGTCATTTTTAATTTAGGCGCAGATATTGTTCCCGCCGCTGTTCAAGTCAGGACTACAAAAAGGCACTATTAAAAATATCATCGTTATCGGCCATGGAACGGCGGCAGTTGCCGGAGTGGCTGTTGCCGATGCCTTGGCGCATTACTTAAAAGATAAAAATATTAATATAACATGCCAGATTGGCTTCCGAATTGAGCGGATTTTTGTTGAAAGATAATCTGGCCGATACATTGGTTATTCCCATCACTCAATCCGGAACAACAACAGATACAAACCGCGCCGTAGCCATGGCCAAAGAGCGCGGCGCTTTTATCATTTCCATCGTCAATCGGAGGCAATCGGATATCACCACTAAATCGCACGGAGTATTTTACACTAGTGATGGACGCGATATTGAAATGTCGGTTGCTTCCACCAAAGCCTTTTATTCCCAAATTATTGCCGGCCATGTTTTGGCCCTTTTCTTTGCTCAGCTATTAGCCTCCCGCAGAGATGATTACATCGCGGCAGAATTGCGTAATCTGGAAGGAGCGCCGCAGTTGATGGGAAGGATTTTTGCCAGAAGGGATCAAATTTCCGCCTGTGTGAAAAAAGCCCCCGCGAAGAAATTCTGGGCAATAGTGGGCAGCGGGCCCAACAAAGCGGCGGCTGATGAGATTCGAATCAAACTAAGCGAATTATGTTACAAAACCATTTCCTCCGATATTGTTGAAAATAAAAAGCACATTGATTTATCGGCGGAACCTTTAATTCTGGTTTGTGCCGCTGGCAGTCCTGGCGCAGTCGCAGAAGATATCGCCAAGGATGTGGCTATATTTAAAGCGCATAAGGCCGCTGTCATTGTTTTTGCCGATGAAGGTGATGATCGTTTCGACAAGATTGCCGATGCTGTAATTTCCCTCCCGGTGGCAGCCATGCCTCTACCGGTAATTCTCAATACTATGGCGGGACACCTGTGGGGCTATTACGCCGCCTGCGCCATAGATGAAGAAGCGCTCATCTTCAGAGGATTCAGAAACGACTTGAATCTGGCCATGGCACGGCAGGTAAAAATGAATTATTCTCTTTACGAAAGAATTGCGGATGTTCAGTTTCGCCGCCTGATTAATGAGTTTTATCAAAATTTCAATAATTCACGCAATAATGGCGCCTTCAATTTGCTGGGCGTCAGGACAATTTCGGATATAGTGCTTCTGGCTAAATACGCCGCTGGCAAATTACCGCTGGAAGATTTCCGCCATGAATTTAAAAGTGATGAAGATTTTGCCTCGCCGCTTGATCTTCTGGATGTTACCCTGGGACGGGCGATTGATGAACTGACCAGGCCCATAGATGCGATACGCCATCAGGCTAAAACGGTTACAGTCGGCACAAGCCGCAAAGAAAAGGAACTCAAGGGAATAATATTTGATCTTCTGGATGAGTTGAAATTTGCCGCCAAAGATCTGACCTACAAAAACATCATGACGGTAAGCAGAATCCAGCCTGCTATTTCTGCTGTGCGGGGATACACCGTTTATGCTATTAACAATCTCGATGCACAGGGCAATCCCGCCGAAGGATCGACTATTGCGATACGAAAAAAAGGCGGAGTGGCCAAAGATATGAAATCGCGCGCGGAAACTTCCGCAATACTTATGGGAACGAAAAGAACGATTGTCAGTACCGGTCATGTTTATATCGGGAATGGCAAGGCGGACGGAGCAGCAATTGTTATTTTGCCGCTTCTGGGAGAAAATGAATTCGTCAGTAATTTGCTTTTGCTCCATGTGGATTATAATGAACTTTTGCCCGTCGGCAAAAAGAAAGAAGTTTTGGGTTACCGGTACAACGATATCCGGAACCTGGTCAATGAATATAATATTAATTGGGATGACAGTTATCTGGAAAAAATCACGCTTGCTGATTTATTCAGCGAGCCGGTGGAAATTCTGGCCGGGCGAATTAAACGGTCGGTCATTTCAAAGGATTGAAATTAGTCATTGAACGTGCGGTGGAGGACTTTTGATCTTATTACAGTCATCAATATATGGGAAGTTTTGAGGAGCGATTATGAAAACGAAATTCATCTTTGTTACTGGCGGTGTTCTTTCTTCACTGGGCAAAGGATTGGCGGCAGCATCAATTTCAGCCCTGCTGGAATGCCGCGGCCTGAAAGTTACCAATCAAAAGCTGGATCCTTATATCAATGTTGATCCCGGAACAATGAGCCCTTTTCAACATGGAGAAGTATTTGTTACCGATGATGGCGCGGAAACTGATCTTGATTTGGGGCATTATGAAAGATTTAGCTCTACCTGTATGGGAAAGTGTAACAACCTCACCACCGGACAAGTTTATTATTCCGTTATTACCAAAGAAAGACGCGGCGATTATTTAGGCAAGACTGTGCAGGTAATTCCCCACATTACTAACGAAATTAAAGATTATATCCGGAAAACGGCATCCGGTTTCGATGTTTCTATTGTGGAAATCGGCGGCACGGTTGGCGATATCGAAAGCCTTCCGTTTCTGGAAGCTATCCGCCAATTCCGTAATGAAGCAGGCAGGGAAAACGCCATCTTTATTCATTTGACCTGGGTGCCTTTTATTAAGACCGCCGGAGAAGTTAAAACCAAGCCCACGCAGCACAGCGTCAAGGCGCTGCGTGAAATTGGTATTCAGCCCGACATCCTTCTTTGCCGGACGGAGAATCTCCTTTCCGAAGATATCAAGGCTAAGATTGCTCTTTTTTGTAACGTGGAAGTCACGTCTGTTTTTACAGCTAAGGATGTTGGTTGCATTTACGAGGTGCCGTTGGTTTTTCACAAGGAGGGACTGGATACCAAGATTGTTGATCTGCTCAATATCTGGACAGGGCAGCCAAAGCTCGATGCATGGGAAGAAGTGGTCAGTAAATTTAATAATCCCCCTCATGAAGTATGCATAGGCATTGTAGGAAAATATGTTAACCTGACCGATTCTTATAAAAGCCTCAATGAGGCGCTGGTGCATGGTGGAATCGCCAATGATTGCAAGGTGAAATTAAAATTTATTGATTCGGAAAAAGTTGAAGGCAAAGGCCTGGGAAATCAACTTGATGATGTGGATGGAGTTTTGGTGCCGGGGGGATTCGGTATTCGCGGCATTGAAGGCATGATCATGGCGGCGCAATTTTCGCGGGAAAACAAAATACCTTACTTCGGCATTTGTCTGGGTATGCAAATGGCTGTAGTGGAATATGCCCGCAATATTTGCTCTCTGGCTCGCGCCAATAGTTCTGAATTTGATTCTCAGACTCCCTATCCGGTAATTGATCTGCTTCCCGAACAGCGCGATGTCACGGATAAGGGCGCTTCCATGCGATTGGGAGCCTACCCTTGTGTGGTAGTTCCTGATTCTTTTGCGTATGCTGCTTATGGACAAAAGAAGATTTCGGAGCGGCATCGTCATCGCTATGAATTTAATAATGACTACAAAAAAATATTGACGGATAAAGGATTGCAAATAACCGGTGCGTCACCGGACGGCCGTTTAGCGGAAATTGTGGAAATAAAGAATCACCCCTGGTTTCTGGGCTGTCAGTTCCATCCCGAGTTCAAATCGCGGCCGACAAAACCCCATCCGCTTTTCAGTAAATTCATTGAAGCGGCGCTCAAACATGCCAAGGGTAAATCCAAAAAATCACCAGCAAAGCAGCAGAATTTAAAGCAGGCCAAGCAGGGCAACCTTATTCAGGAATAGGTAATTCCATCTCTAAATCAAAGCGCTATTTTTGTTGGAACAGCCTGCCCCGGCGCAGGCCGGGGTTGTCGGCTTCCTCAACGTATGTATAATACGCCTCTTCGCCTTCTCCTTGCCCCGCTGAAGCGGGACAGTTCAACTAACGAATTCCAGTTTACTGCGTAACTGTAATTCGAGTTTCACTGCCGCCGCGTTATCCTTTGAATGTGAAATGGTATAAAGATTGGCACATGGCCATTTAGAGGACTTCACCTACTACTCCACAACATTTGACATTCATCAGAAGAATTGAGGTTTACCATTTGAATTGTGGTATCCTTATCTTTAGTCGGCGCATTCCACGCGGTTGCGTCTCCCATTTTTGGTTTTGTACATGGCTTCATCTGCGCGGAAAATCGTTCTTTCAATTTTTTCATGTATTCGATGTTCTGCCAGGCCAATGGAAACCGTAACTCTGGCATCAGACCTAAATCTGGAAAGAAGCTGTTTTCAACACTCTCGCGAATACGTTCTGCAAACACTTTCGCTGCCTGAAGATCCGTTTGTGTGAGCACAATTAAAAATTCATCGCCGCCATAGCGTCCGCAAAAGTCCGTTTTACACAAAACGCTGCGAATAACGGCAGCGAATGTCCTCAATACCTGATCACCGATCTGATGTCCGTACGTATCGTTGATATTCTTAAATTTATCAATATCAACCATGGCCAAATAAAAAATAGTTCCGTTTAACATCGAACGATTAATCTCGGATTCAATGAGGTACATTAGATGTGGACGATTATAGAACCCTGTCAGGTCATCGTGGATGGCCATTTCCTGGATAACTTTTAACATTTCCCAGATAACGGTTAAAGACGATTGCAGCTTTTTCCGGCTGACTCTTAACTCCCGGCGAATAGAACTGATATTCCCGCCGATGAAAGAAACGGAGATCAGAACGATGGCCAACCCGAACCAGTGGAAACATTCTATTTTAAGATTGATGTCTTGCGAACGAAAAATGTTCAGCAGAACGATATCGATTCCGTAGGTCAGCAGGACAAAAGCGCTGATAAATAAAAACTGGCTGGTATAGAGGCGGAAGGTGCCGATATCAAAACCCATAATACTTTAAATTCCGAACCAGCCTTTAAATCGTTTTATTTTCTCGGCCTTCTCTGAATCTAATAATTTCTTATAGGATGGTCCAATGCGTATAGAAATCTTATTGCCACCGTCCCATGGCCACCAGGCACAAAAAATAAAAGCATCCTTGTTAGGATCTGAGGTAAAAAGCAGTTGCCCTGTCCTGAGTTTACCAAGATGAATATTGATCCTCTGAACAACATCAGGTGCGTTACCAATATTCGAGTGGTCCCATGTAATCTTGAGATATTGATCCAGGATTGTACGAATGCTGTCTTTATTGTCTACACTAAATTCAGCTAAAACGGTTTCAAACCGATCGTCCGATTTCCACGACAAAACACTTTGAAACGCGTTAAATAATTCTTTACAATTATACTCTAGTTCCGATTTATTAGAATCGTCCATATCAATTTCACCATATATGAAATGCAAATATTATCTTTTTGTATAACCAATTAATATAACCAATGGGTATTTTTCGATAATGACTGTAATTCTCGTACCACATATTAGATTAGAGTTCAGCCATTATTTGATTATTTCCGATTGAAAGATTGCATAATTATCGAGACTAAAGATTTGAGGAAGTAGTGTTTGCTAAAAACTCTTACAAGCCATGGGAGTCAGATTTCATATTGCACCGCTACCGAACCATCGACCCAGTACGTGTGACCTCATGTGACCCCAAGTGACCTTTAGGTTATTCAGGTTATTAGGTTATGCGCAGGGCAAGCTCCGCCAACAAAGATAGCACTTTGATCGGAAGTGCATTTCCTTTAGGGAGCGCATAATAAATTAATTTTTTACCATTACCGGTAATTACCACCTGCGAATTGGTATAGGACTTAACTTCGTTATATTCATTATAAATTGTGATACTACCCATTATCCAGTTTATGCTTGACAGCCCTGAATAATTGGGCTAAACAACGTTCCGTTATTAAAAATGAAGTTTAGGAGGATTCTTTTGGCAACACATAAATCAGCAGAAAAACGTGATCGGCAGAATAAAAAACATCGCACGCGCAATGTCGCCGCCAAGTCCGCAATCAAAACAAAGATTAAAACGGTACTTGCAAATGTAGACAGCAAGAATAAAGAAAATTCTATAAATGCACTAAAATCTGTTATTCCCTCTCTGGATAAAGCAGCAGGCAAGGGTTTAATCCACAAAAAAAATGCCTCCCGCAAAATTTCCCGTTTGACCAAAAAAGTCAACACCCTTAAATGATAGTGAGACTCCAATTTCAAAAGCATAGTGCATTGAAATTTGTTAGTCGAACTATCCCCGAAGCGAAGCGTATGGGGACTTGACTCCACAATATACAATCAATAAAAAGCGGCCAGCTTCAAAACTGGCCGCTTTCGTTTATTGTGAAAATTCGGTTTTTTCTCTGTCTAAATGTCTTTGATCTTTTTATTTGCTTTGTCCTTAAAAATCTTTTAGAAATGATGAAAAGGGCAGATTGATTATAATGAAAAAAAATCGACATAAAATTGATGAACCTTCGCTAAGTAAAACATTGCCGGAAAGCGATTCGTTTTACGGCAACTTAATAGTAGAAATCGGCCGTTTGTTTATTAACGTCCCCTACAAGGCCGGCACTCTCGAGAACATCGGCAAAGAAAAACTGATTGTCAATGTATCGGGCTTTGATTGCACCACCTTTGCGGAAACGGTGCTTGCCCTCGCCAGATGTATCATTGCCGGAAAACTTTCACGTCCTGAATTACGAAAGAACTTAAAATTAATCCGTTATCGTCAGGGGAAGATAGATGGTTGTTCCTCTCGCCTGCATTATTTTACCGATTGGCTGCGCGATAATGAAAAGAAGAAAATACTTAAAGACATCTCACGTCATTTTGATGCCGAAGCGCAGCGAAAAATAATTGATTACATGACTCTTAATCGCGCCTCTTACCCGGCGCTGAAAAACGAATTTGAATTTCAAAAAATGCGTCTTGTGGAGAAAAATCTTTCCCGTAAAGTATTTCATATTATCAGCAAGGATAAAGTGAGCTGGCAAAAAATGAAAATTAAAAACGGTGATGTTATTGCCTTTGCAACGAAAGATGAAGGTCTAGATGTGGCGCACATCGGCTTTGCTATATGGCAGGGAAAGAATTTACATCTTCTCCACGCCTCCAGCAAAGAAGGCAGGGTAGTTATCTCAAAAAAAACGCTTGTTGCTTATCTGAACTCAAGCAAGAAGTTTGCAGGCATTATTGTGGTGCGCCCTCTATAATACATAATAATTTATTTTCAAAAGTATACCGCGGCGGCACGGAGAAGGCAACGAGGCGTATTGGTAAATACGTTGAGGAAGCTAACGACGCAGCCAACAAAGGTAGACGAATGAAAATTAATTATTATCATGGTTTTTCAAAATGATGATAATCCTTCGGTTGTTCAAAATTCCCGCCCCAGTGCCAGCCGCGTTTGATAAATTCCTGAACTATGGCGTTGTCTGCCGTGAATGTTCCGGCATTTGATGGAGAATATTTTGCGCCTTGGGGCGCAATCACGCTATTGGGATAGATTACCGGATTTTGCACCGGATTGATATCCACAGCTTTGCCCAGTGAATGCATCGACAATTTTGTTGTTCCTTCAATCACGCGAAAATTAAAACCGGAAGTATTATTCGCAGCCATGGATTCTTGATCGTCCCATGAATAAGCCACAACCGGAATAACTTTGCCTACCGGAAATTTCAGTTGTTCAATCAGCGCGAAGATTTCGTAAACATCATCGTCCAGATCGCTGTTTACAATGAGCTGCCCCTGATGCTTTTTGCCGTCAAAGGAATAGTACAAGACATCGACAAGTGACAGGCTATCGACGATTTCTTCCGGGGCAGCTGTTCCTTCAATAGCTTTGGAAAAGTTCATCAAACTATCGACAATTATTTCTTCGTTATCAGTCATTGACTAATCTCCGTTATATTTCATTCATTATTGTATTCATCATACCCTCCGGCAGTGATACTTCCTGATAGATATCGCGGATAGTATTACAATCCAAACGGTTATAATCGTCCAGGTGTGGCGCGATAATGACTCCAGCCATATCAATCGCTCCAGGAGAAACAAAAATTCTATTCTTGCCTTCGGCAAAATAGGCATCCGGACGATGTTTCTGCCGCAGAAATATGGCCAGCCGCCAGCAATTCCCGGTATATGTGCAAATAACATTAACAAGCGGCTCGTCATTTGTTGCCAGTATTTTTTGCGCGGCTTTCAATAAACACATAAATTGTTTTGTTAACTCGTCCGCGTTTTTTGACTCCAGAACAATAACAGAACGATCAAAACCTTTCCCCCTGCTATATCGAACAGAAGATATCTCTTTAACCGGCGGCAGTTCTCTTAATTCACTTAAAAAAGGAAGGGCATTAACCGGAATCATCTGAAAGTGCAGATGATCAGGCGCAGACGCTCCGCAGGCGGGGCCGTTGTAAAAAACAGCATAATCTGGCGATAAGTCCGTGCTTAATCGCAAAAGCCAATTTATTGATGAGGTAATTTCCTGCGGTTGATGCTCCAGCGCAACGATGGTAAAATGATTTTCAAATATCGGCGCCGGGTTGCAAAGAACCAAATATTGATTACGATATAAAATGCCTTGCTGTTCACTAGGCAGATTGTCTTTACATAAAAAGCAGGGTCTGGATTTGATTGACTCGACATCAACGGCAGCACCGCTGCTTACTGCTCGTTGCGGATTGAATTGCAGATAGATCTTATAGCCGCCGCAGGTAATTGATCGAGTACGCACATTGGCTAATTCCCGGTAAGCATAAGCAAGCTTCGGCCAGCTTTTCTTTTGGTCCGCTAAAAGATTCAGGCATAAGACGGTAAGATTTTTTTGTTTCTCCCCGGGATATTGGGCAAAAATTCTATTTCCCGATTCTTTTTTGTTTAGCATCTGCCGAGCTTTGATCTCTATGGAGCGGAGTTCGTCTTTATAAAAATCATTGCGGTTTTGTTTTTCCACGGAAATTCCGGCGTCCGTATTGTCCGTCCAGCGACGGCATAAATAAATACTTTCGTAAATTCTCTCGATTTTATATTCACGGGCAACCCTCAATGCCACAGCGTAATCTTCACCGTAACTGACATTGGGAAAGCCGATCTTGCGGATGACAGCGGTATTGAATGCCCGCGGCGCTCCCAGGCCATGGATACGCAGCGCGTTATTGTGTCCGTTGGCTTGTGTCCATTCCTTATGGACAATCAGACCCGGTGGGATTTTTTTCAGATGCTTATTGACAATCGTATAAGCACCAATGACCATCGCATAATTATCCTTGCGTAAAGTATCAACAATTTTTTGCAGGGTTTGCTTTGAACTGTAAAGGTCATCAGAATCAAGTTGGATGGCATAACGACCACAGTGAGAAGAATAAACGGCTTCATTCCAGCAGCCGCCAATGCCCAGATCATGGCGTTCAGGAATAATATTTTTTATCTTCTCATTCTTTCCTGCCAACTTTTTAATGATATCCGCGGTGCTATCCGTAGAATGATTATCCACGACAATAATATTAAAGTCAAAATTTGTTTTTTGCGCCAACGCGCTTTGAATTGCTTCTTTAATGGTTTTTTTACGATTGAGCACGGGAATTATTATACTTGCCTCCACAGGAAATAAATCATTTGTCCGGGAAACCTTTTGGGTGCGTACTTTTAAATAGGCGCCGGTCATCTTTAGATAGTTAGTGGCCACTTTCTCCAGTTTTTTTTGTTGGATGATATTTCCAGCCGCGGCATAGGCAAAATGGTTTTCGATCCGGTTATTGCGGGCATTAATGTGCTTTGCTTTTCTATCTTCGACCGTATAGAGAAATTCCGGCACATGAAAAACCGGATAATCAATAGAAACTTTCAGACGTAAATCGTATAAAGCAACATTCGTGTCGGATGGCAGTGAGCCGTATTTTTGCAGGGCGGTTTTAACAGCCAAACAGGAAAAAAGCAAAAGGGGCCCGAAATTAAAATCGTCGCGGATGCTGCCTTGTTGATAATCTATAAGCGGATGAGGAAGGAGATTATTCCCTTTGCGCAAAATAAAGTCTGAATAAATGATGCCGGCGTGTTTATTTTCGGCAATCCGCAGTAAGCGGCGTAAAGACAATTCATCGCAGTTAATTTTTTTTTCGTCGGCAATCAGTAGCAAATATTTGCTTGATAATTTTTTCAGGAACAAAGAAAGCTGTTTGATTTCTTTAACGTCGCGCGTATCAGTTGGCCAACCGCTCATCGCCTCTTTCTCATTATTGACGGGCAGGAGCAGGAACCGGCCAAATTTTCGAACTGAGGATCTCATAAATTTTTTATTCCAGGTAGGCTGCTAAAATTGAGTCTTAATCCCTCTCCGCTTCGCTATCGGGATAATTTCCAATCCCGGCCCATCGGGATTGAATAATTCGACTTACAAATTTTACTACACTACGCTTGTAAAATTTGAGTCTCATTACCACTTACGCTTTAATGAGCCTTGATTTTCAGAAACGTAGTGCTCGGAAAATCTTAGAGCGAATTATCCCGCCACCGTCAGGTGGCAGGGACAAACTTCACTTCGTTCGTTTTCAGAGAGTCTCACTAGAATCCAGACATCATCAGGTTAAAGGCTTTTTCCGCAGCGTCGTTGGACAGTTTAATGAACGCGTCTTTTCTGATCGCAGGCAGTAAATTAATGTCAGTGCTTAAGGTGTAGTCAACTGTGCCCGTTATATTTTTTGAACTCCAGATAATTTTGCCGCTTTCATTTTCCAGAAAAGTCAATTCTAAAATAATTGTTGCCCGCTCTTCCGCTACCAGAGAATTGCTGTCATAAGCAAGGGGTGATGTATTAAGATTAAGAATTTTCCCTTTAACTATGGCATCCGCCGATTCAGCGCTTTCCACAACTTTAAAACGGCTGTTTTGAATAAACTGGTTAATGAACGCTGTCCGGACGTAATTTTCTATCCCGGCCTGTGCCGTTTTATTATCGAAGGCCTCGACGTAAATATTTTGGATACGTTTATCAATATTCTCTCCTCTGGGGACAAAGGAATAGCCGCAACCAAACAAAAGAGCGAAAAAAAGACAAATTATTCCTGTTTTCAATAGCCGCCTGTGTTGTTTTTTCATCATGATAAATACCTTTTTATTGAGCAATAACTATATTGACCAGTTTTTTGGGCACATAAATAACTTTCAAAACCTTCGCGCCTGACAGCAGGGAAATAATTTTTTCATCCGCCAGCGCGTCTGCTTTGATCTTTTCCGGATCCTCGTCTACCGCAACGGTCATCCTGCTTCGCAGTTTACCATTAAGCTGCACAACAATTGTCATTTCTTCTTCGCTGGCAACTGCCGGATCAATTTGCAGCCAGGGAATATCAGCGGCCAAAGTTTTATGACCGAGCATCTGCCAGATCTCTTCCGTGATATGCGGCACAATCGGCACAAGTAATATAACAGCAGCCTCCAGCGCTTCCCGCACTGTGGCCAGCGCTATTTTATCATCACTCTCGGGACGTTTGATTTGATAGACGGCGTTGACCAACTCCATCACTGCGCTGATGGCCGTATTGAAATGGAAACGATCTTCGATATCTATGGTTACCTTGCGGATAGTCTGATGAGTTTTGCGTCGCAACCCCTTTATTTCACCTTCCAGAACAACATCGGAGGGCAGAGGCTGAACTTTTTTAATATCTTCCAGATATTCGTCACAAATGCGCCACAGACGACTCAGGAAGCGGAACGACCCTTCCACACCCTGATCGCTCCATTCCAAATCTTTTTCCGGCGGCGCGGCAAACAAGCAGAATATCCGCGCCGTATCCGCGCCGTAAGTTTTTATCAGATAATCGGGATCGATAACGTTCTTCAGCGATTTGGACATCTTCTCGGTCTTGCCGGTAATAATTTCCTGACCACAGATGTGGCATTTGCCGTCTGCCGCTTGCTCCGGGAAAAGAAATCCATGTTCTGCACATTTCATCGTTTCTTTGCAGACCATACCCTGCGTCAGCAAGTTGGTGAATGGCTCATCTACACCGATCACTCCGAAATCGCGCAGCATCTTGGTGTAAAAGCGAGAGTAGAGCAGATGCAGAATGGCATGTTCAATGCCGCCGATATATTGATCAACCGGCATCCAGTAATCAAGCTTTTTACGATCGAGGCCGGGCTTGGTGTCGCAATCCGGACAACAGTAGCGGTCAAAATACCACGAGGATTCCACAAACGTATCCATCGTATCCGTCTCCCGCGCGGCCTTGCCGCCGCACTTGGGACAGGTCGTGTCAACAAATTCTTTCAGAGCCGCAAGCGGCGAACCGCCTTCGGTGCTTAATTTAACATTTTCCGGCAGGACAACCGGCAGATCTTTTTCATCAACCGGAACTATGCCGCATTTGGCGCAGTTGATCATGGGGATTGGCGCGCCCCAGTAACGCTGACGGGAAATGCCCCAATCGCGTAGGCGGTATTGAATCGTGCGCTTGCCCTTCCCTTCCTTTTCCAGAAAATCGGCGATCGCTTCCAGAACCTTGGTATTTTCCATGCCGTCAAACTGGCCGGAGTTAACTAAAACACCCTCATCCACATAGGCTTCAGTCATCTTTTCCGCATCAAGCTTTTTACCTTTGGGCTGAATAACAACAGTGAGAGGCAAATTAAATTTCTTGGCAAATTCAAAGTCGCGCTGATCGTGCGTGGGCACGGCCATGACACATCCGGTGCCGTAATCGGCCAGAACAAAATTGGTGGCGTAAACCGGCATCTTTTTACCAGTCAGGGGATTTTCGCAGTAAGCTTCCAGAAAGATACCTTCCTTTTCATAATACTCGGAAGTGCGCATTAGCTTGTCTTGCTTTTTAACTTTTTCCACAAACTGCAAAACATCTTTTTCGATGGCCTTGCTTTTGGTCAGTTCCATGACCAGCGGATGCTCGGCGGCAACCAGCATGAAGGTTGCCCCGAAGAGTGTATCCTGACGGGTAGTAAATACCTTGATGGCGCCGTTGCCGTCGGCCATTGGAAAATCAACTTCACAGCCGTAGCTTTTGCCAATCCAGTTTTTCTGCATGGTCATGACGCGTTCCGGCCAACCAGGCAGTTTGTCGCAATATTCCAGCAACTCTTCGATGTAGGCGGTGATTTTGAAAAACCACTGATCCAGCACCTTTTCCTGCACTTCCGTGCCGCAGCGCCAGCACTGGCCGCCTTCAACCTGTTCGTTGGCCAGCACCGTATCGCACTTGCTGCAGAAATTAACCGTGGAGCGCTTTTTGTAAGCCAGACCTTTTTCATGCATCCAGATAAAGAACAGCTGTTCCCAGCGGTAATATTTCGGCTCGCAGGTGGATATTTCCCTATCCCAGTCGTAGCTGAAGCCCATGCGTTTGAGCTGCTTTTTCATGTGATTGATATTTTCGTTGGTCCACTTGGCGGGATGAATTTTATGTTCGATGGCGGCGTTTTCCGCGGGCAGGCCGAAAGCGTCCCAGCCCATCGGATGCAGAACGTTGAAACCCTTCATGCGTTTATAACGGGCAACAACATCGCCGATGGTGTAATTGCGGACATGGCCGATATGAATTTTACCGGAAGGATAAGGAAACATTTCCAGCAGATAGTATTTTTTCTTTTGCGGATCTTCAGTAACTTTGAAGGAATTTTCATCCTCCCATTTTTTTTGCCATTTCTCTTCAATTGTAATCGGTTCGTACTTCATGATCAATAATTTCTCCAAGCCAAAATATTGTGTAGTTTGTCTAGCATATCAAAGGCGTGCTTTCAATCCCTTTAATACTTTTTGCCGACAAGAGCCGTTTGGCATTGAATTGCTAAATCTTTCAGTCGCACAAGCTTAGGCGTTTGATTTACCGCAATTATTAAATTGGTCAAACCGTTATTGATGTGTTTAAGAAAGGTCGGTTTGTTCTTTTTTAACCCCAAAAAGCCGTAGGCCCCCAGTGCCTGCATCAGCCGCTGGGCGGAGGCCTCCCAAAAATTATTTACAAATATATCGCGGCTGTAACCAGGATTCATAAGCTCATAATAAAAATTTATCAACTCATCTCTTTCTTCATCATCAAAAGTAACGTAAGGATCGCAGATCAGCGATCCAAGATCGTAAAAAAGACATCCTTCGCGCATTCCCTGAAAATCGATCAACACGGGTCTCTCGTTTTTAATCATAATATTTTGGGATTGAAAATCACGATGAATCAGGCAGGGCTTAATTTTTTGCAGGCGTTCCGATAGCGCGTCTAGTTCTTTATTCAGCTTTGCGGCGTCCGATGATGAAAGTTTTATCTTGCAAACTTCCCCAACAAGGTTTTCCAGAAAATATTCATGCTCCCACTTATAGAGCCGGGGGCTGTAATTTTCGGACAACTTCAAATCCGCGGGAACCGATTTCAGATCAAAGGAATGCAGACGGTAAATTTGAGTCAGCGCCTGAAAATAATAATCGCGCCTTTCTTCACAGGGCAAAAATCTTTCCGACCACAAATCAACATCGCCCAAATCTTCGATAAGCAAAAAATGCCGCGAAACATCCTGCGCAATAATCCGCGGCACATTAATGCCCAGTGATGCTATGAAACTATTGATGCTGGCCCAGTAGGCGTTTTCTTCCACTTCATTGCCGTAATGCATAAAAATGTAACTGGTTTTATCCGGCAGGAAAATCCGAAAAAAACTGCGGTCGGAACCGCCCTTCTTGATCGGCTCAAGCTTAAAATCCTTCGCGTTCAGATGATCACTTAAAAATTTTTGTATTTCTTTGTTCATAATTTCCCTGTTTTTGTCATTCCGGGCAAGCGAAGCGCGACACGGAATCCAGTATTATTACTAATTTCTGGATTCCCGCCTGCGCGGGAATGACAACTTTAAAGGTTATGCGAAATTGCCCCTTAGATCTTTGGGCTCATAACCCAAAGGTCAGAAGTCGCAATGACACTTAACCAATACCTGTTTTGTTCAACTTATTGTACTCATCCTCGGTACCAAGGTCGTACCAGTAACCTTCGTCTACAACTACACCGCCGACTGAACGAGAATTCTCTTTTATTATTTCAATCAGCGGCAAAACAATCGATTCTATTTTGCCCGCCTGTAATCTTTTTAAAAAATCTTTTTCCACGATATAAATTCCGGCAAAAAGGCAGCTCTTTCCGCCTGGATTTTTCAAAATATGCCGCATATCACAGACAAAGCCGTTTTTATCAATATTGACATTGAGCAGAGGTCCGCGACTGCGCAAGGCCAGTGTAACTTCCGTTTGCCCAGCAAAATGCTTATCTACTAGCGACGCAATTGGCAGATTGGTGATAATGTCGCCATTATAAACGATGGTGCATTCTTCATTGGCAATCAGGTCTTCAATGTTTTTGATGCCGCCCGCCGTATCCAGCAAAATCGGTTCATGACGGAACGTGATTGGAATGCCTTTCCATTTTCCTTTCGGAAATGCCTCTTTATATTTTTCCGCACAGTGATGAGTATTGACAATAAACCGCTTAACGCCAATGGATCGCAAATGCTCCATCGTATAAGTGATGATCGGCTTGCCGCCGATTGGCAGCAGCGGCTTCGGCGTATTTTCAGTAAGCGGTCTTAACCTCGTACCCAGTCCCGCACCCAATATAAATGCTGTGTTAATTTGTTTGCTCGTCATACATTTTTACATTCATCTTAAAACCAGATTAGCCCCTTGGTTCTTTCTTTAGTTTCTTACCGTACTCCGGATCAATCTTCACTAAAGCCGCAACAATGAAACCCGGAATCGTTGTGATCAAAATCCAGATAAAGAAATGTTTATATCCCAGCGTTTCCTGAATCCAGCCGCTTCCCATCGCGGGGATCATCATGCCCAACGCCATGATACCTGTACCTATAGCGTAAAATACCGTTTTATATTCGCCTTGCGAAACCATGATCATGTACATCGTGTAAGCGGTGAAACCGAAGCCATAACCGAATTGTTCGAGGGCAACGGAGGAACCTATGAACCACAAATTCTCTGGCTGATAGTGGGACAGATAAACGAAAATCAAATCCGGCACGTGCATAATCAAAACCATCGGCCACAGCCAGAATTTCAATCCTTTTTTATAAACGACATAGCCGCCCAAAAGCCCGCCCAGCATCAGCGCTATGACGCCAACAGTACCGTAGATAATGCCGACTTCGGCGGTGGTCAAACCCGAATCCGCCCTTGCCGCGGGGATCGAGCAAAAACGGCGCGACCATTTTCACTAATTGCGCCTCGGCAAAGCGATAAAACAGGAAAAAGCAGATGATGATAAGAATGTCTTTGCGCCGGAAAAACAAGGTCAGAATGCGGAAATATTCCGCCAGAAAATTTTTAGATTTATCCCACGGAGCGCTAATGTCCGAGGCAGGCTTGGGCAAAACAAAAAAGTGATAGATAAATAAAGCAAAAAAAACAGCCGCTACACCGATAAAAGCCAGCGACCAGGCGCGTACCACAGGATAGCCGTAATTTTCCAGAACGCCGGCCATAATCACCAAACCGCCCTTGGCAGCAATGGTGGCAACACGGTAAAAAATAACGCGCACACCGACAAACGCCGCCTGCTGTGGTGTATCGAGCGCCAGCATGTAATAACCGTCAGCGGCAATATCATGCGTGGCGGAACTAAACGCCATAATCCAAAACATGGCTAAAGAGTAGCGCACAAAATTAGCAGCGGGAAGGGTCAGGGCAACACAAGCCAGCGACGCGCCGATGGCCAGTTGCATCGCCAGTATCCAGAAACGTTTAGTGCGGAAAATATCGACAAACGGGCTCCAGAGTGGTTTGATTACCCAGGGAAGGTAAAGCCAGCTGGTGTAAAGAGCAATTTGCGTGTTGGAGAGCCCCAGTCGTTTATATAAAACAACACTCACCGTCATGGCAATCATGTAGGGAATGCCTTCGGCCAGATAGATGGAGGGAACCCAGAACCAGGGTCCCCGATTCGCATTCTCCGTTGTTTTTGTTTTTATTTTGGACATAGCTATCTTTTATAAGTTTTCTCAATTAATCCCACGTCGCTTCGCTCCTGGGATAATTCGTCCTGCAAGCTTCAGTGCACTTTGTTTTTGAAGCTTGGGTCTCATTAGTAAAGCTTTTTCAAAATGGCGCCGGTAAAGTAGTGCGCTAATATTTCTTCCGCCCTAAATCCTTTTGTTGCCATAACTGCCGCGCCAATCTGGCACAGGCCCACACCGTGCCCCCAGCCACCGCCCGTGAGCGTAAAACTCTTCACAGAACCATCGGCCGCGTTCGTCTTCGATACTACAAAAGCGCTGCTTAAAAGATGGCTCTCCGATAGCCAACGGCGAATTTCCAACTCTTTACCGACGATCACCGATCGTTTAGAACCTTCAATTTTCAATTTGAAAATTCTTCCGGAAGTGCCACGCTCCAAGGGAATCAGATTTTGCAATGTGCCTAAATTAATGCCCGCTTTTTTCCGAATTATTTCTTCCAGTTCCTGCCTCTTGTATATGACCTGCCAGCGATAGAAATCAAGTGTTTCCTGATCAAACGCGGGCAGAATCTTGCTAAGCAACCTTTTGTCAGTTGTGTTGCAAAAAGCCTGCGGCCTGTAGGTAAACCAGCCCTCGGCTTGCGCCTCCGATTGAATGGGGGCATGCCGTTGAACATCATCGGTTACACTTTTCAGATACTTCGGAGATTTGTCCTCCCAGGCCGTGGAAAAAATCTCCGTTTGTCCGCCGCAGGATTTGTAGTAGCGGGCATCGCAAATTTCTCCGGCATAAACAAGAAAAAATCCGTGAGTATCCTTTACTGCCGTATGGACATTTTCCGAAATTATTCTTGTTATCCCCTGATAGCGCTGACAATGGTCGTCCGCGCAAACATCAAAACCTTCGTGATCGTTGACGTCCTGCCAGACAACGATTTCATTTTCGTTTTTTGACGCAGAATTAGACCGCACTGTTTTCTTTTTCGCCAGCATCGCCACAAGCCAACTGCGGGCGGTTATAGCTTGCGCCTTTAAAAATTCCAGCGGAGCTGCGGCGGACATTTCCGAAGAGATGACACTTTCCAGATAATCTTCCAGTTTGATTTCATTGATGAAATTAAAAGAGGAATCGGAACCGGCGGACAAAAATAAATTGCCGCGAAATGATTGCTCCTGGCTTCTTTGCCAGTGAAAATCAATACCGATTTTTACATCAAATACGGTAAAACTCGCTCCTTCCGTGGCTGAAAGTAAAATCTCTTTTTGCCTGAGGATTTTTTCCCCTGAAGAATCGATTAGCCCAATAAGCCATTGATTAGCCCTAACGGTAAATTGACCGTCTATGGCACGGCCGTCAGGCAGGAGAAATCGTCCGTTTAAAGCTATATGAGCTTCGTTATAGTTTTGCAGCAGGGCGACTTTAATTTTAGGTTCACTATTAATCATTATTAGTTTTTTATGAGCAAAAACCTAAGAAGTCAAGAAAGTTATCCCCCAAAGCAAGCTTTGGGGGATAGTTCGACTTACCAATTTCAATGCACTGTTTTTTTGAAATTGGAGTCTCACTATCCGGCAAATAATTGTTAAAAAACAACTTAATGCTTGAATATCAATAATTTATCATGTATGACTTTTAAAAAAGTCAATAATGGATAATTTATGGCTCATATCTGGCCAATTGGAGGAGGCAAAGGGGGATCGGGCAAAAGTTTTCTGGCCAGTTCTCTGGGACGCCTACTGGCAAAGTCGGGTAAAAAAACCCTCCTGATTGATCTCGATCTGGGCGCGGCGAATCTGCACACAATGGTAGGCGTCCCTTATCCGGAAAAATGTTTTTCCGATTTCGTCACAAAAAAAATACCTGTTCTGGAAGACACTGTTATGGGAACTCCTTTTTCCAATCTTTTTTTAATCAGCGGCGCTCACGACAATCTGGATATTGCCAATCTCCCCTATGACAAGAAAATAAAAACCTTACGGGCCATAACCAAACTGAAATATGAATATATTCTGCTGGATCTGGGAGCCGGCACTACTTTTAACACTCTTGATTTTTTCCTGGCTTCACGAAACGGCATATTCATTACCACGCCGGAACCTACTTCCATTGAAAATGTTTACCGGCTTATGCGCGCCATTTATTTTCGCCGGATTCGTCATTATTTTTCCGCGACCGACTTCAAGGAGCTGGAAAAAAAGGCCCGGCAGCAATCAGGGGATGACTCTTTTAACAAACCGGAGCATATTATTTCTGTTGTTAAAAAAGAATATCCGGAAAAATACATGCTGATTAAAAAAGATTTCGACTCTTTTTATTTCAAACTTATTCTCAACCAATTGCGCAAGCAGGATAATACCGATTTAGGAACGCAGATATGCAAGATTATCAAAAAACATCTGGGCATTAATGTTATTTTTACCGGCAACATCGCCTATGACGAACATGTTCACGACGCCATCTGTCAACGGGTGTGTTTTTTAGATCGTTATCCCCACACGCGCGCCGCTAATGATCTGCGCGAGCTGAACAGGAAAATGAGCAATTCCTTAGGTGAGCAACTTATGCTTAACTATCTTTAAAATGTGATTGAGGCCACGAATGGAAAAAGACTTTGACCAGTTGAATTATTACGAAATGCTGGATATAAAACCGGACGCGCCTGCTCTGGAAATTCGCAGCGCTTACAATTCCGCATTGCAGATGTATCAATCCGATTCCCTGGTCAGTTATTCTTTTTTTTCGCCAAAAGAAAGAAAAGAAATTATTACACTTCTGGAAAAAGCTTACTTTACGCTCATCAATGAAAAAGAAAGGGAAAGCTATGACAACGAACTTATCCGGTTGGGAATTATCGATTCTACGGAAAAAACCGCGGCAGTTAAAGGTCCTGTCAGTATTTTTGATATTAACCGGCAGAGGGATACATCCGGTATGCTGAAGACTCATAACGCTGAATTAAAAGCAAAAGTTTCTCAAAATCAGCGCATCAGAGAAATTCTTTCCCAACAGGAGATTAGCGGCACTGAGCTTAAGGCCATTAGAAATGAGTTGGGTGTGACTATAGAACAAATTCATCAAGAAACAAAAATCCGTATAGATTATTTAAACGGCATAGAAGAGAATAACATAGAGAAATTGCCGGCGGCAGTTTATCTCAAAGGCTTCATTAAAGCCTACTTAAAATGCCTCTGTATTGAACCGGCGGATGAGATCAGCGCCCATTATATGAGCGGTTTGGCACGCAATTGAATTTATTTGGCAACAAGAATTAACTGTCAAGATTTCATTGACATACAAGGCTAGATGGCCTATAATTTATAAATACCTAAAAAAGTCTTATCAAATTTATTAATCAGTTCCTACGGGAGATGGCAATGAAAAAATTGTACATGTTACTGGCGGCTGTGTTGCTTATGGTTATTACAGGTTGTGGCGGTGGTGGTGGTGGTTCCACACCGACAGTATCTTCTGCAAAAGCCATTACTGCGTTCAATATTGTATCTCCGGTTGCTGCAACCGGAGTCATCACGGAATCAACACATACAATAGCCATCACAGTGCCTTATAATACAACATCTGTGACTCAGTTGGTGGCGACATTCACCACAACCGGCACCAGCGTCACAGTGGGTTCAACCCCTCAGATAAGCGGGACGACACCAAATGACTTTACCAACCCGGTGGTTTATACAGTGACAGGGGTTGATGCTTCGACACAGAATTATACAGTGACAGTAACTGTAAGTCCACTCTCCAGCTCTCTTGATACAACCTTTGGCACAAGCGGCATGGTAACCACACCTATTGGAAGTGGTAATGCTGTTGCCCATGCTCTTGGCATCCAATCTTTTGACAGCAGGATTGTGGTAGCGGGAAGTTCCAACAATAGCAGCAATGATGATTTTACTATTGTAAGGTATAACACAGACGGAAGTCTTGATACAACCCTTAACGCAACCGGAACAAAGCCCGGCATAGTAACCACATCTATTGGAAGTGGTGATGCTGTTGCCAATGCTCTTGGCATCCAGTCTGATAAAAAGATTTTGGTAGCAGGATATTCTTTATTAAGTGGCACCGAAAATGTTTTTACCCTTGTGAGATATAACACAGACGGAAGTCTTGATACAACCTTTAACGCAACCGGAACAAAGCCCGGCACAGTAACCACATCTATTGGAAGTGTTGGTGATTATGCCCTTGCTCTTGGCATCCAGTCTGACGGCAAGATTGTGGTAGCCGGATATTCCTATAATGGCACCAAATATGATTTTGCCCTAGTGCGATATAACACAAACGGGAGCCTTGATGCAGGCTTTGGCATAGGCGGCACAGTAACCACATCTATTGGTGGAAGTATTAATGATTATGCCAATGCTCTTGGCATCCAGTCTGACGGCAAGATTGTGGTAGCAGGATATTCCTATAATGGCACCAAGTATAATATTACCCTTGTGGGATATAACACAGACGGAAGCCTTGATACAACCTTTAACGCAACCGGAACAGAGCCCGGCATAGTAACCACATCTATTGGAAGTATTGATGATGAAGCCCATGCTCTTGCCATCCAGTCTGACGGCAAGATTGTGGTAGCGGGAAGTTCCTACGATAACACTAGCAGCAAATATGATTTTGCCCTTGTAAGATATAACACAGACGGAAGTCTTGATACAACCTTTAACGCAACCGGAACAAAGCCCGGCACAGTAACCACACCTGTTGGAAGTGATGGGTATTGGGATTATGCCTATGCTCTAGGCATCCAGTATGATAAAAAGATTTTGGCAGCAGGAAGTTCCAACAGTGGCAGCAACTATGATTTTGCCCTTGTGAGATATAACACAGACGGAAGTCTTGATACAACCTTTAATGCAACCGGAACAAAGCCCGGCACAGTAACCACACCTATTGGAAGTAGTGATGATTTTGCCCTTGCTCTTGGCATCCAGCTTGACCACAATATTGTGGTGGCAGGATATTCCTTAATTGACAGCAACGACGATTTTTCCCTTGTGAGATATTTGCCATAATAAACACCATAGAAAATCTCTGAAAAGCAATTGTTGAAATTATTCAGAACTCCGGTGGCACCCTTTAAGTGTCGCCGGAGTTCCGTTTTTCCCCCGTCATTCATTCGGCTGGAGCTGGGGTACTCCAAATCGCGGGATTGAATCAAATCTAAAATTATGTTAAACATACATGGCGATTTTGATTTGATGGAGTAAAAACAAATGAGTGTTTTCGAATACGTGGCGTTAGATGAAAAAGGACACCAGCGTAAAGGATTTATTGATGCGCCGGGTGTTGCCGCGGCGCGACAGAAGCTGCGTGAAGAAAACGTTTATCCCGTAGAAATTAATCAGGCAGAGAACAGGAAAGAAACCGCATTATCGGGAGCTTTAAAGATTAACATCTGGCAAAGGGTTCCTGCTAACGATGTTTCCATCTTCACCCGTCAACTGTCCACCCTTTTAGGCGCCGGGATGCCGCTGGTTCCTTCACTTTCGATCTTAATGAAACAGGCAAATAATCCCCTTTTAAAAAAATCATTAGCGCAAATTCGCGAGCAGGTTAACGAAGGTAAAAGTTTGACGGAAAGCATGTCCAATTTCCCTCAAATTTTTCCACCTTTTTACTTAAACATGGTCAGGGCCGGAGAAGCTTCGGGAACAATCAACCTGGTTTTGGCGCGGCTTGCCGATTTCAGTGAGAATCAACAGACATTAATGAACAAGATTCGTTCCGCCCTTGCTTATCCGCTTATTATGCTTTTTATGGGAAGCGCTGTTATTTTTCTATTGATGACTTTCGTTGTGCCCAAAATTACCGGCATTTTCAGCGATATGCATCAAACTCTGCCAGTTATTACTATTATTATGATTACAATCAGTAATTTTTTAAAATCTTTCTGGTGGCTTATTTTGATTCTTCTGGCCGCCGCGATAGCCGCTTTTAAATATATGACGACCGGCACGGAAGCGGGCAAGCGCATGTGGGACAATGCGAAGCTTAAAATTCCGGTATGGGGCCAGGTCAACCGCAAAATTGCCATCGCCCGTTTTTCCCGCACGCTCGCCACTCTGCTGCAAAGCGGCGTGCCTCTTCTGGCGGCAATGGAAATAGTCCGCAATGTTGTCAACAATATTCTCATCGGCGAAGCAATCAGAAAAGCCGGTAAAGACGTGGAGGAGGGCAAGGGGCTCTCCGGCCCGTTGACACAAAGCGGTATCTTTCCTCCCCTGGTGACGGAAATGATCGCCGTGGGAGAACAAAGCGGCTCGCTGGAAAATATGCTCAATCGTATCGCCACGGCTTATGAAACGGAAGCTCAGGCTGACATAATGGTCATGACTTCGCTTCTGGAACCGGCAATGATAATTGTGATGGCTTTGCTGGTCGCGTTTATTGTCTTTTCGATTTTGTTGCCGATCTTTGAAATGAACCAGCTAGTCAAATAAGTAAGTTTATCCATAAAAAATAGAGGTTGATTATGAAAAAGGTCAGACAAAAGAAAAATACGCAGGCAGGGTTTACTTTAATAGAACTGATGGTGGTAATTGTCATTTTAGGCTTGCTGGCCGGTGTGATTATTCCGCGTTTCATGGGTGAAACAGATAAAGCAAAGGTGGCCACAGCAAAAATGCAAATAGCATCACTCGAATCCGCCCTGAAAATGTACAAACTCGATAACGGCAGTTATCCCTCCACTGAACAAGGTTTGCAAGCTTTGGTGGAAGCTCCCACTGCCGGAAATCTTCCGACAAACTGGCGCAAGGGAGGATATCTGGAAAAAGGGAAAGTACCTAAAGATCCCTGGAAAAATGATTATATTTACATCTGCCCCGGCAGTCACGGTGATTTTGATTTATCGTCCTATGGCGCCGATGGTGAGCCCGGTGGTGAGGGATTTGATAAGGACATAAATAACTGGGAAATTGAATAAAAAGACTCTATGAAGCGCTATAAAGCATATCGTTTCGTGTGCCCTCATGTGCCCAAGCGCCACTTTCAGATGGCTAGGGCATCAGGGTATTTTTCGGGGTCTTCGGGTTTCACGTTGCTAGAGTTGTTAGTCGTCATCGTCCTTGCGGGAGTGATTGTGGCACTTGCAGTTCCCTCCATGAGGGATACTCTTACCGGAGATAATCTCAAAAAAGCTTCGCGTCAATTCATCGGGATGGAAAGAAAACTGAGCGGGGAAGCCGTCCGTGATCAAATAGATTACATTCTCTGCCTTGATTTGCCCAACTCCGCATATTGGGTTGTAGCCTCCGACATGACTCCGGAAAAACAAGATGAGATAAAAAAGAACCCGCAGCATTTATCTTCAGATGTTGTTATTCTGGATATTGTGGGAGAAAATAATAAAAAACAATCCGATGGTGAAGTAAGAATTAAATTCGGGAAAAATAATATTTGCTCTCCAGCCGTAATCCATCTGGCTTATGAAGAAGATAGAATGACCATCGTAATAAATCCTTTCCTCGGTGTAACGGAAATTTACAACAAATATGTTGATGTTCCTGTGACCAGTTCAGGAGCAACTAATTCCAGATAAAGGAAGGCCGCATGACGCGAAATAAAGCAAGCGGTTTCACACTCATGGAAGTGATGATCGCCATGACGATTTTAGCCATAGCGCTCGTTGCCATCTATCAACTGCAATCACAAAGCATTTCCATGTCCACCGACTCACGTTTTATGACCACAGCGGCCCTGCTGGCCCAAAGCAAAATGGTCGAGGCTGAAGCCGGCTCTACTTTGGTAAACCATAGCGAAGACGGAGACTTTGGCTCCGATTATTTTCAATATACCTGGCATATGGAAGTTGGCGACACACAACTACCGCAATTCAAGAAAATTGAAGTTACGGTAACCAATAAATTATTTATCAGCCGAGGAACATACACACTTGATCTTTACAAGGCGGTGGGAATGTAAACCATGACCGATCAACACATAAAAATAAACATTCGCAGAGGGATTCTTGAAAAAGCCCATATTTCGGGACTGTTCAAATACCCTAACCACCTGAAGGTGGCGCGAGGGCACACGAATGCTCAGATGCAAGGCGCGCAAAAAAACGGATCGCGAGACGTATATTATCATACTTTGAGCGGTGCGGTTTGCAGCGCAACACGGCAGACGCGTCGTGCCCTTCAGGGTATGAGCGTTTTTCAACAGCCCCGCAGTTGCGGATTTACACTGATCGAAATACTAATTGCCATCTTTATTCTGGGATTGGTTCTGGCCACTGTTTATGCCTCCTACAGCGGCATTTTGAAAACTTCGCATCAGATGGAAGAAGAAGGCAACATTTATAAAATGGCCCGTACTTCCATGGACAGGATGATTAAAGATTTATCGTCTTTGCAGTCATCCTCCGGTTCCTTTGACTTTCGCGCCGAGAAAATAACATTAAGTAACAAAGAGTTTTATTCTCTTTTTTTCTGGTCAGCATCTCATCTGGCTTTTGGCGAAAATGAAAGCACAGGGCGTCCGGCGGCGATTAGTTACTATGTGCAAGAGGATGAAGGCGGTAACAGCTTTTCTTTGTGGAGATCCGATGTATCCGGCGCCAAACCGAACAAAGAAAAAAACACCAGTGGTGGATTTGTAATTTGTCAAAACGTCGATTCCTGGAATTTAAGATTTTATGACTCGACAGGCAATGAATTGGAATCCTGGGATTCTTCATCTTTGGCAGAGCAAAAAGACAAGGCCCCTGTAGCTGTAAAAATAGAACTGGCTCTGGTCAATTTAAATGACAAGGAAAAACCGTACAAATTTATGACGAAAGTATTTTTACCGGTAAAAAAACAAACGCCATGAAAAACAAATTAAACAATCGCGGTATCGCGCTGATCACGGTAATATTGATTGTCGCTATTTTAATGGCCGTCGCAATCGAATTAAATAGATCGTCCCGCGCCGATATTTATGACGCGGCCAATCTAAGCGACGGCATTAAATTAACTTATATTGCCAAGTCCGGTTTTTACGGGGCCGCTGCCCTACTGGCCAACTCTAATAACGATTACATCACATTGCGTGATAATTGGGCACAAACGGAAATACTATCCATGCAATCCAAGACTCTTTTTACTGACGGTTATTTTATGGTGACAGTTCAAGATGAAGCCGGTAAAATTCCTCTCAATAATCTGATAAACGGAAATAACTACAATCCGGACATAAAAGAGATATTTGTTAGGTTGCTAAGTCAGCCGGAATTCGGATTGGACGAAGGAAAAATAAATGAAATTGTCGATTCCATCAAAGACTGGATTGATGCTGATGAAGAAGTCACCGGCGCCGGAGCGGAAAGTTCTTATTATGCTTCTTTGGATCCGCCTTATGAAGCGAAAGATGCTCCATTGGATTGCATTGAAGAATTGCTTATGGTAAAGGGAATAACCAATGAAATTTTCAACGGAACAAAAGAAAAACCGGGGTTAGCTCAGTACGTTACCGCCGACAGCGATGGCGCAATAAATATCAATACTGCGCCCAAGATGGTTTTACGCGCACTTTCTGCCGAAATCAGCGCTGAATTGGCTGATAAAATGGATGAATACCGCCGGAAAGAAGGTAATGATTTATCCAGTCCCCAGTGGTATAAACAAGTTCCGGGTATGGAGAACGTGAACATCCCACCGGGACTGATTACGGTAAAAAGCAATTATTTTAAAATTATCTCCGTAGGATCGATGAAGAATATGACGCAAAGCTTAAGCGGTGTGGTAAAAAGATCAGAGCAAAAATCCTTCCAGATAATCAAATGGAGGCAGGATTAATGCCACAGACCATAGTAGGGCTGGATATCGGCCCCAACACCATTAAGGCGGTTTTGTTCACCCCGAAAGGTTTAGCTGGCGGCCGCATTCTTGCCGCCCGGACTTTAGATATTAACGCCTGCGGCGGAATTGAACCGGCCTTTAAAAAACTGGCCCAGGACAAAAGTTTTTCCAATACGTCCTGCTGCGTTTGTCTGCCGCCTGCCGACGTTATGTTCCGGCAAGTCAGTCTGCCTTTTCACGATGATAATAAAATCAGAAAGACATTAGCTTTTGAGTTAGAACCGCTTATCCCTCTTCCCATAGATGAAGTAGTTGCCGATTATTTGACGATCCCTAATGATGGGCTTCTTGTGGCTGCGCTTACAAAAAAAAGCATCAGCGATTGGATAGAGAAAGTGGAAGGCAACCTGGGAAATATATCGATCATTGATATTTCTTCCACTGCCCTGGCCTCGCAGATACTGGCCGGTAAAACGTCAGCCGTTTGTGGAGTAATTTTGGATATCGGAGCGGTCTTAACTGCGGCGGCCTTTTATGAAAATGGCGCAATTGTTCAGATTCGTTCTCTGGCTTTTGGCGGTGATCAAATAACAGAGGCATTCGCGCAAGATATGTCTGTAAAAAAAGATGAAGCCGAACAATTGAAAATCAAGGCTAATTACGGCGCTGAGTGCGCGAAGGTTGGCGAAGTGTGCCGCCATTTTTGTTCAGAATTGAAAAATACTATTGAGTATATGAAATTGAACGGCGCTCTGCAAAACGAACCGGCGCACATTACCATAACTGGCGGAGGCGCTTTGTTTGTTCCACTGCAAAAAGAACTGGAAAACTCTTTTTCACTTCCTCTGGAAGTCCTTGATCTTATCCGGCTGAAACAATTAGAAGTTGAGGAAAATATTAGGCGCCAATGCCCCACGCAAATAATGAATACGGCGATTGCCTCAGCAATGAGGACTTTTGCCGGTCGAAAATCTTTTAATCTTCGGCAAGGGGAATTCGCGGCTAAAAACATCCGCTTTAACCTAAAAGAACAATTGAAGTGGGCGGCGGTAGTTGCGGGAATAATTTTCCTGCTGGCTATAGTCAATCAGTTTCTTGACTATAAATTACAAACTCAGAACCTTAACAATATCAAAAAACAAATCTCCCGGATTTTTAAGAAAAATTCCCCCGACGCTCAAACCATGATTGACCCGGTACAGCAACTCAAAACAAAGCTTGATGAAAATAAAAAGACTTTTGGTTTTTATAAAGGAGAAACGGAAATAACCGTACTCAATATTTTAAAAGAAATTTCCAGTTTAGTTTCACCTTCTCTCGATATAGTTATCACCAATTTAAGCTACGAAAACAGTATCGTTTTAATTAAAGGCGAGGCAAAAAAGATTGATGATATTTCCGCAGTTAAAAATGAGCTTTTGAAATCCAGATATTTTAAGGACGTGACCATGGGCTCGACAAGCCTAGCCAAAGATGGCGGCAAAGTTGATTTCGATTTAAGGATTGAACTTAAATGATCAAAACATTCTGGGAAAAATTAGACGCTAAACAACGAAAACTAGTTGCCGGGGCGGCAATATTTGTCTTGATTGCTTTGATTCTGGAAATCGCTGTTTTTCCTTTTCGGGAAGCTAAAGAAAAACTTACAAAAGCAGTACAGGTTAATCAAAAAAAACTAAACGAAATAAGCAAACTCGATGCCGAGTTTACTTTGCAGGAAGCGACAATGGCGAGGACAAAAAGTGCCCTGTCCGCGCGCAGCGCTGATTTTACTTTATTTGCTTATCTGGAAAAAAAGGCAACGCAGGCGAATGTCCGGGGAAGAATCAAACAAATGAATTCTTCAAAAGGGATACAATCAATTTCTTTGGAAGAATCGCTGATTGACATGAAACTCGAAAAAATTACCATCAAGCAGCTTACCGACTTTTTATATTTTGTCGAATCACCGGCAGATTTAGTGAAAATAGAAAAGATTACCATAAATAAAATGAAAGAAAATCCGGAATACTTAAGCGCGCAGTTGCAAATATCTTCTTTTCAGACACTGAGTCAGCAGAGGGAAAAATAGCAAGATGAGCATCCTGAAAAAAAAGGCCTTATGGTTTACGCTCTACGGGATATTTATTACCGTGGTATTTTTATATCTGCTTTTCCCCTCGGATATTGTCAAGAGCAGGCTGGAGAATGCTGTTAATTCGCCGGATTTTATTTTGAAGATGGAAAAATTGCGGCCATCCCTGCCTTTTGGGTTGAAATTAAAAAATATAACCATAAGTTCAGCCTCATCGGCCAATATTCCATTTCAAGGCGATTTGCTCGATGTGCAGCTAAATCCAGTGAGCTTTTTTCAAAAGCATACCTATCTAGGACTCAGCGGCAGGGCTTACGGCGGCAATTTTGATGGACGCGTTGGCCTAGCTTCTCTGTCCCAGATGTATCTGCTAGTGGAAGGAAAACTAAAATTTAAAAATATTGATCTGGCCAGAGACTCTTTAATTAGAACCCTTCTAGGAAGAGAAATTACAGGAAAAGCAAGCGGCGACTGGACATATATTTCTACTGGCGAAGTTAGTAAAAATTCTTCCGGAACAATCTCGCTTTTCTTAACCAAAGGAACTTATCCTTTAGCCGAACCATTTCTGGGATTAAAGCGAATTGAGTTTGATCGCGGTGAAATACAAGCTCAATTTAAAAATGGCATCATAAAGATGGAAAAACTGGAAATATTTGGTTCGCAAATAAACTATTTCTTAAAAGGTGAAATAACGATTGCTGACGATTTTAAATTGAGCCAGCTTAATTTAAACGGCGTGATAGAAATACTGGGACCCAACAAAGCTAAAATGAATGTCACTATCGGCGGAACATTGACCAATCCGATATTCCGCTATATTTAAATGGTAAAGAGTATGTGGCTTAAAATAACACAACTTATAAAAGAATGGTTTAACCGGATAAAGAATATCAGCACCATTCCGGCCATTAATATTACTTTATTGCGGCCATTTTTAATTTTACTGGCGATAACAATATTATCTTACGAAGCAATCGGTCTTTTTTACAAAATTATCAGTTTTCCCCTGACGAACCAGACTACCGCTGTTAAAAACAATGTTTCTTCGCTGGTCATTAAAGATAATTCCCAACCTGATCAACTTCAGGACTATAGAATCATCGCTGAGCGTAATCTTTTTCTTACCACTTTGAAAGCCGTAAGTGATAAGCAGTCGGAAGGAGGACTTTTCGATTCCAGTCAGAGAATTACGGACTTTGAGTTGAAAGGAACGGTAGCCTGTAATTCCTCTTTTGGTTTTATTTTTATCGAAGAACGCGACACTCACAAACAGAAATTATACCGGCTGGGGGACAATATCGGTTCGGCAAAGCTGATCAAGATAACTCGTAATACAGCAATATTGAGGAGTGAAGGCCGGGATATAACATTAAAGATAAAAGCGACGATGGAAGGTCCTCTACTTCCCAATTCACCGGGCAGTGCCACTCCCAGAAGTATGACTTTGAGCAAAAAAACAATAAATGAAAATTTAAGTGATTTGAAATCCATCATGAGTCAGGCTGTCGTGCGTCCCTCTTTAAACGAAGGTATCCAAGAAGGATTGATTATTTCCAATATTGCTCCTAACAGCCTTTACGAAAAGATGGGTTTGCAAAATGGTGATATAATAATAGATATAAATAACAAGCATATGCAAAGCGCCGATGATCTACTACAGACGGTAAACTTAATGCAGTCCGGTAGCAGCATCGCTGTGAATGTTAAGAGAAACGGCAAAATCGAAGCTATTAATTATTCTTTTTACTGATCGGATCAAGGAAATATATTTATTATGTATGCTGCTTATTTTGGTTTAAAAGAAAATCCTTTCAGCTTATCACCGGAACCGCGCTATTTGTTTTTAAGCGAACAACATCGCGACGCATTAAACTGCATGATTTACGGCATTAAGGAAAAAAAGGGGTTCGTTTTAATCTCCGGTGATATTGGTATCGGAAAAACTACGATTTGCCGCAGTTTGATCAACTTGTTGGATGATTCCGTGGAAACGGCGCTGATTTTTAACACAGCCATTTCCGATCTTGATTTGCTGGAAACGGTGATTGGAGAATACGGCATCGCCATCATAAGCGGATCAAGAACTAAAAAGAATTATATTGACGTTTTGAATGACTTTCTACTTAGGAATTTTGCCGCCGGAAAAACAGCGGTGCTTGTGATTGATGAAGCACAGAACTTGTCGCATGGCGTTCTCGAACAAATACGAATGCTTTCGAATCTGGAAACCGAAACAGAAAAGCTCATTCAGATAATTTTAATCGGCCAGCCGGAATTGTCCAATACATTAATGCTGCCGGCTCTGCGGCAGTTAAACGAAAGAATCACGGTAAGATATGATCTGAAGCCTTTGTCGTCACTGGAAGTGCGCGAATATATACAGCACCGCCTGATTGTCGCGCAGGGTCCCGGCTTGCTTAAATTTACCAAGGGAGCATTTAATCTTATCTATACTTTTACAGAAGGCATACCCCGCCGGATTAACGCCCTTTGCGACAGGGCATTATTGATTGCCTATACAAAAAATGTCAGCAAAATCGATCGCAAAATTATCAAGCTGGCTGTTCATGATATCGGCATTAATTATTTCCAAAAAATAATGAGTAGCGGCAGAAAAATATGGTCGCGTCTGACAACTTAGCTGACAATGTAAGTCCTTGACCAAAGGAATATTATGAGCTACATAAATGAAGCATTACGTAAGGTGCAAAAAGAGAAAGAATCACGCTATGTAGCCTATGAACATATTGTGTCGGCAGACGGGAAAAAACATGAACAGCCAAAAAGATGGCTTTCACTAATGGGGATATCAATAGTTTTCTTCTTTGCCGCGGGAATTATTGCTCTGCTATATTGGTCTGAAGATAAAAAGATGCTGGTAATACAAAGGATAAGCGCACCTCCTGTGGTGGCATCGGCCGTTGTTGCCGGACATAAACCGGAGGGCAACACAAAAGTTGAGCTTACGCCGCAGAAAACAACCGCACCGGTTAGAACTAAGCAGGAGACCGCCAAATCGGAAGCTCTTTTCGCGCAAGCCCTTGATCGGCAACGTAAAGGGAAACTAGAAGAAGCCAAATTACTTTATCGAAAAGTGGTCAAAATTGATCAATATAACGTAAAGGCATTTAATAATCTTGGTGTGATCTACATGAGTGAAAAAAATTACAAACGCGCAATTATGCGTTTTCATGACGCGCTCAATATAAAACATGATTACACCGACGCCCATTATAATCTGGCCTGTCTTTACGCGCAAAAAAATGATGCGCCCCAGAGCCTGTTTTATCTGAAGAATGCAATTGAGTTTAACCCGGAAGTAAGAAAATGGGCTAAAAATGACGGCGATCTTAAGGCTCTGGCTAATTTACCTGAATTTAAAAAACTTTTGGAGAAACAACAAAATTAAGATGAAAACCATGCATTCTCTTATTATAAGACCGGGCATGTTCTCAGGCGGCATAATCGCGCTGATAATAATGCTTTGTGTTGGAGGAACGGCATTTGCGGCTCATATTGCCGGTCCTGACGAAAATGTTAACACAATAACTTCACCTGCGCAGAGCATGGATGCCGTGCCGAAGGATAGTCCGGAAATAAAAGCGACTAATCCAGAGCTATCAACAGAAGTTAAAACAGAAAATGTAATACAAAAGCCCAAAGAGATTCGGGCAGAGAAACTGCCGACCTATCCCGCGAAAAAAGAAACCTCTAAAAAATATGTAACCCTTGATTTCGACAATGTCGATATAAGCGTGCTGGTAAAGTTTGTCAGTGAACTTACCGGGAAAAATTTCATCATTGACGATAAAGTTAAAGGCAAGGTCACCATCATATCTCCTAAAAAAATCCCTCTGCAAGATGTCTATAAAATCTTTCTGTCTGTTCTGGAAGTTAACGGGTTTACCGTCGTTCCCGCGGGGAATATGATTAAGATCATTCCCTCGACTTTAGCGCGGGAAAAGGGCATGGAGACAAGGCTGAAAAATGAACTTGTCAGCCCGGAAGACCGCATGGTCACCCAGATAGTTACTCTGGAACGCGCCAATCCCGATGAAATAAAACGTGTTTTGGATCCGATTATTTCCAAGTCCAGCTCGGTGCTTTCTTATCCGCCGGCGGGTATTTTGGTAATTACAGACTATCTGTCCAACATCAAACGACTACAGGAAATCATCTTCGCCCTTGATATTGAAGGGGCTGGGGATCAGATATCCTATATTCCAATTAAGAACGCTTCCGCCTCGGAAGTGGTGAAATCCTTGACAACGATTTTTCAACAGCGCCGCCCCAATGCAGCGGTTGTCAAAGTCGTCCCGGATTCTAGGACTAACTCAGTTATAATTCTGGCTAGCGGCGCGGATACGGAAAGTGTGCGCAAACTTGTTACATTTATGGATAAAGACGTGCCCCGCGGTGAATCCAATATTCAGGTCTACCGCCTGCAAAACAGCAATGCCGAAGATCTGGCAAAAGTTCTCAACAGTATTGTCAAAGATAGCGGCTCTGCGGCAGCCGCTATGGGCGGCGGCGCAGCAGCAACTCAAAAAGTGCTTGCTCCGGTGGTCTCGAAAAATGTTCAGATCGTCCCGGATAAGGCAACCAATACACTGGTGGTTATGGCTGAGCGGGAAGATTATAAGATTCTCGAAAGTATTATCAAACAGCTCGATGTGCCACGGCCCATGGTTTACATTGAGGCCTTAATTATGGAAGTCAACGCCACTAAAGCTTTTAATCTGGGTGTTGAATGGCGCGGTATGAGAGGTACGGGTGACGTCCTTGGTGCAGGTACAGCCGGCAATACGGCGGCGTTTATCGGTTCCGGAGGCGCCGGCAGCACTACCAACCCCGGCGGCTACAATATCCTCGATGGTTTAACTACGGTAAATTCGGATGGAACTATTTCGGCTGCTTTCCCGGGTGGTTTTTCCATGGGTGTTATCGGCGCCGGCATTACCATTGGCGGTGTTACTTTCCCTAACATCGGAGCTGTCATTCAGGCATACAAGACGGATCAGGAAGTCTCCATTTTATCCACCCCCCAGATCATGACATTGGATAATGAAGAGGCGGAAATAAATGTGGGCGAAAATGTTCCCTACATAACCTCACAGCAGAGTTCTTCAACGACAACGACAACCTCCCTGTCCCCGCTCAACTACAACAGCTATGAATACCGGGATGTCGGCGTGATCTTGAATATCACACCGCATATCAACGAGGATAATTTTATCCGCCTGAAAATATCGCAGCAGGTAACCAAGCTTACATCCGCCGCCACTTCCACAACACCAACAACTTTAAAAAGAACCGCAAAAACTACGGTAGTGGTCAAGGATAATGAAACAGTTGTTATCGGCGGCCTGGTGGGGGACAGTACGGAGAACGATACATATAAAGTGCCGCTGCTGGGCGATATTCCTATTCTGGGCTGGCTTTTTAAAACACATTCCACTTCCCGGGAAAAAACAAATCTGTATGTCTTTTTGACGCCGCATATCGTCCGCACCCAGAAGGATGCCGCCGGTCTTTATCAGGAAAAAAGAGAGACAATGGGCGAAGTGGTGGAGGGAATTATCAAGTTGAATGAAAAAAAATCGGAGTTGAAGCCTCCCTCTGCCCCTGCTCCTGCCGAAAACAAAACACCGGCTAAACCTTAAGTTATAGGCTCTGATCCCTTATGTCTAAAATCCATACAGCCTTAAAAGCATCCGCAGGCATAGTCCATAGTTCTTCCACTCCCCGGGATGTGGCTTTTTCTTCCTTGGATAAAAAATTAATTGCCGCCGGAATCGCCCCGGAGGTTATTTCCGAAGCGCACAGTATGAAGGGAAACAACGGCAGCGGATTCATTGATGAGCTCATTCGGAAAAAAGCCCTTGATGAAATCCAATTATTAAAAATATTGGCCCAACACTTTGGACTGGATTTCCGGTCGGAATTACCGATGGAGAGCATCAATATTGATTTCACACAAAATGTCTCCATTCAATACTTAAAAAAATATAAGATTGTTCCGCTTATCACTTCTCAGGCTTCGGCAATCGCCATAAACGATCCCACAAATTTTCAGCCTGTTGATGACCTGCGGCGGCTTCTGCAGAGTCCGGATCTGCCGGTCATCCTTTCCTCACAGGACGCGATCATAGCGGCAATTAATATGGCTTACGATATGAGCCGCTCTTCAGCCAAGGACTATTTCGAAGAAATGAATGAATCATCTACTGATGATCTTATTTCGAAAATTGATGAAACAACCGATTTGCTCGATGAAACCAGTGACGCACCGATTATCAAACTGGTTAATTTGCTTGTTTCCGGAGCGATTAAAGACCGCGCCAGTGATATTCACGTCGAGCCTTATTCCGGCAATCTTAAAATCCGCTACCGCATTGATGGCATCTTATATGATACTTTGAACTTGCCACATCGAATTCAATCTCCTCTTGTTTCCCGTATTAAAATCATGGCCAAACTAAACATCGCGGAAAAACGGTTGCCTCAGGACGGACGCATTGAAATAAAAATAGCCGACCGCCTTGTTGATATTCGTGTATCGGTGATTCCCACAGCTTTCGGGGAAAGAGTTGTGTTACGCTTATTGGACAAAACTGCTAATATCCTAAAACTTTCCGATTTAGGCATGCATGATCAAAGGATCAAACTGCTCAATCGCCTGATCAAATCTCCTTATGGAATAATTTTGGTAACAGGTCCTACAGGCAGTGGTAAAACAACAACATTATATGCGGCTCTTTCCACAATCAATCACCCGGACATAAACATTATCACTATAGAAGACCCTATCGAGTATCAAATGGACGGCGTCGGACAAATTCAGGTTAATCCAAAGATTGATCTGACTTTTGCCGCAGGCCTCCGTTCTATTGTCCGCCAGGACCCTGACGTTATCCTGATCGGTGAAATCCGTGACCGGGAAACCGCGGAAATCGCCATTCAATCATCCCTCACCGGTCATCTTGTGTTTTCCACTCTCCATACCAATGACGCAGCAAGCGCCGTCACGCGATTAATTGATATGGGCATAGAACCGTTCTTAGTTACCTCGTCGATTATCGCAATAATAGCACAGCGCCTTGTGCGCATGCTCTGTCCACACTGCAAAGAAGTTTATGTGCCGGATGAAGAAACTCTGGCCAACCTGGGATTGAACCGGTCGGTATTTCAGAACAATACTTTCTACCGGAAAAAAGGCTGTAACCTGTGCATGCAAACAGGATTCCGGGGACGAACAGCCATTTTTGAGATCATGATCGTTGATGACGAAATCAAAAGGCTTGTTTTGAAAACATCCGATGCCAATCAAATTAATGAACTGGCTTTAAAACGGGGCATGATAACGCTGCAGAAAGATGGTATCGACAAAGTACTGAATGGTATAACGACTACGGAAGAAGTATTGCGTGTAACGCGTTCGCTGAATCGCGCAGACGATATTGTGCTGGAAGCTTAATCACAGGTGTTAGTGGAGCACCCTCCAGCAGGAGCCGGAGGCTCCCTACAATAACGCGACCTCCCACGGCTGGTGCTGCGGGATTGAATGTGAAGAATGTAAATCTATGGCCAATCCAGAATCAAAGATGATTGAATTTTACAAAATGAGCGGCAGCGGCAATGATTTCATTATTATTGATAACCGCGATTTGTCTTTGAATGTGGGCGATTTGCCCGCGTTTGCCCGCAAAGTATGTTCCCGCAAAATTTCCGTAGGCGCTGATGGGATTCTCTTAATTGAGCCATCAAAAACCGCCAACTTCAAATGGCAGTTTTTCAATTCTGATGGCTCCGTGGCGGAAATGTGCGGCAACGCCGCCCGTTGCGTGGCGCGTTATGCTTATCTGAGAACCATTGCTCCAAAGAAAATGTCTTTTGAAACATTTGTAGGTATTATTTCCGCCGAAGTCAATAATAATGTTGTAAAAGTTCGATTGACTGATCCGTCACCTCTGAGGATAGCTCAAACAATTATACTCAATGGTCGGGAATGTATTCTGGACTGCATCGACACCGGCGTGCCACACGCCGTTGCATTTGTAGATTCCGTTGAAACTTGCGCCGTTGTCGAAACAGGAAGGCAAATCCGCCATCACGAACATTTCGCGCCCAGAGGCACCAACGCTGATTTTGCCGAAGTGCTTAACCGTAATAAAATGAAAGTGCGAACCTATGAACGTGGTGTCGAGGATGAAACGCTCGCCTGCGGCACCGGGATAGTGGCGTCCGTGCTGGCCGCTGCCGGGCGCGGTCTGGTGGGTTCGCCTGTGGATGTGACCGTCCACAGCGGCGAAACATTGCGCATTTATTTTACGCGCCAGGATGACGATTTTTGTGAAATTTATCTTGAAGGTAAAGTAAAAATAATCTATCACGGGTTTCTTTTTGAGGAGGCTTATAAATCATGATTATGATATTATCATCTGCTTTGCGGGATAATTCGGCTGGTAATCTTCAATTCAGTTTCCTTTTGAAGATTGAGCCTCATTATCAGGGATTGCTTTTTGAAGAAGCTTATAAATGAGTGGAGCCCCCTCCAGCAGGAGCCGGAGGTTCCCTACAATAATGATACCTCCCGCGGGTTCCACCGCATTCCTTCCCCCGGCTGAAGCCGGGGGATTCCAAACCGCGGGATTAATGCTAATTAATTCTAGAGGAGATTGACCTTGCAAACAGCTGAAAGACTGGCGAAAATCCCCCCATACCTGTTCATGGAATTGAGAAAAAAAATCAATAAAGCCAAAGCCGACGGAACGGATGTTATTTCCCTGGCTATCGGTGATCCTGTAGAGACAACGCCGGATTCGATCATTGACGAGCTTTGCGCCACAGCACGGGAACCTTTAAATCATCGTTATCCCACGGATGAAGAAAAGGGTATGTTCTCTTTTCGTCGGGAAGTGGCGAAATGGTACGAGACACGCTATGGAGTGAGCCTTAATCCGGAAAATGAAATCCTGGGTCTTATCGGCTCGAAAGAAGGCTGTCATCATTTTATTCTGGCGCGGGTCAACCCCGGCGATACGGTTTTAATGACCGATCCCGGTTATCCCGCTTACCGCGCAAGCATCCTGATGGGCGGCGGCGTTCCGTATAATGTTCCCATACTGCCGCAAAATAACTATCTGCCCGTATTCGAGGATATCCCAGCGGACGTCGCCAAAAAAGCAACCGCCATGTTTCTTAATTATCCCAACAATCCGACCGGCGCCTGCGCAACTTTGGAGTTTTTAAATAAACTTGTTGATTTCGCCCGTAATTACGACATTGCCATTTGTTACGATAATCCCTACAGCGAAATAGTCTTTGCCGGTCAAAAGCGCTTAAGTTTCCTGATGGCGCAAGGCGCTAAAGATGTCGGGATCGAACTTAACTCTCTTTCCAAACCGTTTAATATGTGCGGGTGGCGGCTGGGCATGGCCTGTGGCAATCAGGAACTCATCGCCGCCATCAGCAAGGTTAAAGAAAACACGGATTCGGGCATTTTTAATGCCATACAATTTGCCGGTATTCAAGCATTGAAACATGAAGTTGGATTTATCGAAGAAATGCTGGCATTGTATGGAAAACGCCGTGAACTGGTACTCAAAACATTGAAAAAAATCGGCATTGATTTCAATCCGCCGCGCGGGACGTTTTACCTGTGGGTGCCAGTACCCAAAGGTATGACTTCGCTGGAATTTACCAACCGTTTATTTGACAAGACCGCTGTCGTTGTTGCTGCAGGCACAGCTTACGGCAAATACGGCGAGGGCTTTGTGCGCATATCGCTGACGGTGCCTGATGATAGATTAAAAGAAGCGATGCAAAGAATAGAAAAGGAATTCGCAAAATAACACCGTAAAAGGTCTGTATGCTGCGTTGCGCTTCATCTTTCGTCACTGCGACCTACACAAAAGTAGGCCTCATTCCAAAAGCTTCGCGCGCCTTGCCTCCAGAGCCTTTTACAGCGTTATCCAATAAACTGGAGACACGGCAATCTCTTAGCTGCCGCCTCGTTCTACTTTGGATAAAAAAGCTACGAAAGAAAGATAATTAATTATGGAAATGGGTATTCTTGGCCTTCCCCAAAGCGGAAAGAGCACATTATTTGAAATTATGACCGGCGTGAAAAGCGGCCAGTTGCACAACGAAACGGTTGTGCGCGGTCAGGCTTCCGTGCCGGATGAGCGTTTTGATAAGCTCGTCGAAATATATAAGCCGGTAAAAGTATCTCCGGCCAAAGTCCCTTTTGTGGATGTTCACGCCGTGGGCGAACATCCCTGGGAAGCTATCCGGCAAAACTTAAGCGGCACGGACGGGATTCTGCACGTTGTTGACGGCTTTTCTCTGCCTGATGTTCAATTGAGCATTGAAGCCTATCGTAAGCTGGAAGACGAGTTGATTCTTTCCGATTTATTAATCATTGAAAAAAAAATGGAGCGCCTGACCAAAACATCCAAGAAAGTGCTAACGTCGCAGGACGTGGCGCAAAACGATCTTCTGCCCAAACTAAAAAAATGCCTAGAAGCGGGAAAACCATTACGCAAGGCAGGGCTCACCCCTGCGGAAGTTTTTACACTGCGGAGTTTTTCTTTCTGGAGCATTAAACCGGAACTCGTTGTCGTCAACGTGGCCGAAGATAATCTTTCCTTTGCCGATGCTTATGCCAAGGAGGCAAAATTAGAAGAATCCGTCCTGGGGATTTGCTGCAAGATAGAGGCGGAGATGTCCGGACTCGATGCGGCCGATCAAAAAGAATTTCTGGATTCGATGGGTATTGCCGAGCCGGCGTTTGGCCGGATTATCCGCGCGGCTTTTTCTCTTCTGGGGCGCATGTCCTTTTTTACTGTCGGCGAGGATGAAGTCAAAGCCTGGGTTATCCCTCTGGAGACCAAAGCGCCCAAAGCCGCGGGAGCCATTCACAATGATTTTGAGCGAGGTTTTATCAAGGCCGAAGTCATGCACTACGATGATTTCATCGCGCATGATTGCTCCCATGCGCAGGTGAAATCAGCCGGGCGCCTCCGTTTGGAAGGCAAGGAATACATCGTTCAAGATGGCGATATTATCACCTTCCGTTTCAATGTCTGATACCAATTCTAAAGGAAGTTTTCGCCATGTTGGCGAAAATTATCGGCAAGGTAAGGTTATATTTATTATGCGCTCTCCTTATGGGCATGCGCTTCCGATCAAAGCGCTATTTTTGTTGGCGTCGTTGTCGGCTTCCTCAACGTATGGACTATACGCCTCGTCGCCTCCGCCTAGCCGCCTCAATATCATCTTTGATTTAGAAATGGAACTATTTGTGATATTTTCTTACTACCGCAGTGATAACACCGGCAATGCGCAGATCAGTTTGCGGTATGATAGGGGGATATTTAGGATTTGCCGCCTCGAGAGTCACTACTTTCCCTTTTCTGCAGAAATATTTCATCGTCCAATTGCCATCTACTTCGGCCAAAATTATATCGCCGTTTTTAGGCTCTTTATTTTTTTCAACAATAACTAAATCTTTTTCCCTGATCCCCGCATCGATCATGGAATCGCCGGTTACTGAAAGCAAAAATGATTTTTCCGGATGCCTGACCAGATATTCGTAGAAAGAGATAATTCCCTGCAGTTCTTCTTCCGCAGGCGTTGGAACTCCGGCACAAACTTCTCCGGCAAGCGTTAAAGCAATCTGGTTGCGCACCGGCAATAAAAATCCTTTGGCATCTTTTTGCAAAAGTCCGGCGGATAATAATTTATTCACCCAAAAGTAAACAACACTCTTGGAGCGTACTCCAATAATTTCAGCAATTTCCGAATATGTCGGCATGCGCCGGTTTTCGCGGAAAAAAGCAGTGATTTTTTTCTCTACATCCTGTAAAGTTCGCTTGACTTTCATGGAAAACATGTTATAGAACAATCGTTCTATTGTCAAGGCAAATCTTTATTCACCGGAGGAATTTTGAACGAAAAGCTGATAACATTTCTGGCAACGGGATTCGGCTCCGGACTTGCGCCTTTTGCTCCCGGAACTATGGGCACGCTGGTCGGTGTTGTGATTTGCCTCCTTTGCTTGCCTCTGCCCTGGCCTATGCGCTTACTGATCGTAATTGCTTTATCGGCTTTATCTATTTGCGTTGCGGGGCGGGCGGAAAAAATTTATCAAAAAAAAGATGACCAGCGCATAGTTATTGATGAAATTATCGGATTTCAGATAACAATGCTGCCAGTGTCGATAACCATACTGCATCTTTGCGTTGGCTTTGTTCTGTTTAGAATTTTTGATATTTTAAAACCTTTTCCCATTAACAATCTGCAAAGATTGCCCGGAGGATGGGGCGTTGTAATTGATGATGTCGCCGCGGGAATATATGCGGGTATAATTCTGTTCGCTTTAAATTATACAGGTATCATATGAAGATTGGAATCCTAACAATCGGCAACGAATTAATGAGCGGGCGCATCGCCGACACTAACGCTTCGTTTATCGCTCGGGAAATTAATCTGCAGGGCTGGAGTGTGGAAGCGATAATGTCCGTGGGAGATAATTTCGCGTCTATTAAAAACCGGCTGGATTATCTGCTTTCCATGACAGACGCCGTAATCTGCTCAGGGGGATTGGGGCCGACCGCCGACGATATTACCACCGCCGTGATCGCCGAAGCTTTCGGCCTTCCTTTATATACGGATGAAAATGTTCTAAGTTTTATTAAAGACATCTTCACCAAATTCAATTTACGCTGGGTGGAAAATAATGCCAAGCAGGCCATGTTCCCGCAGGGAGCGGAAGTAATCCCCAACTCCAGAGGCACAGCGCCGGGCTTTGCCCTGCCTGTTGAAGGGAAATTTATTTTTGTTATTCCCGGAGTTCCTGCCGAAGCGAAATTGATGATAACTCACGGAGTCATTCCCGCTCTGCACAAACAATTTCCGCAAAACGAACAACATGCCGCCAAACAGACCATCAAGACCTTCGGGCTTTCTGAAGCCGCCGTTGATGACAGACTGAAGGATATTGATTTTGTTTCTCTGAGAGTAAGTATCGGCTTTTACCCTGTGTTTCCCGAAAATCATATTGTTTTAATAGCGCGTCAAAAAACGCAGGAAGAAGCGCAAAAAAATTTGCAAAAAGCTCAGGATGAAGTTGCCGCCCGCCTGCAAGACTTTATTTTTTCCTATGGAGAGAAAACTCTGGAAGAAGTGATTGCCGGTCTTTTAACCGAAAAGAAACTCACCATCGCGGTAGCGGAATCATGCACGGGCGGACTGATTACGAATCGCCTCACGGATGTGTCCGGCAGTTCGGATTATCTCGAACGCGGGCTAGTTACTTACAGCAACGCGGCTAAAATCGGCATGCTTGGTGTTCCGGCATCTATTATCGAAAAACATGGAGCGGTAAGCGAAGAAACGGCGCGTTTAATGGCCGAAGGCGTGCGCAAACTTGCAGGAACTGATCTGGGATTGTCTTCTACCGGCATTGCCGGGCCAACCGGCGGCACTAAAGAAAAACCTGTGGGCACTGTTTATCTGGCGCTGGCCGACTCTAAACAGACCATTTGCCGCCATTATGCTTTTAGATGGGATCGCAGCAGAAACAAACATGTCTTTTCAGAAACGGCTTTAATGATGTTGAAAAACTTTTTACAGGGAAAAGGTTAGTGCATGGCAGATTCCGAAAGAAATATCCGCGCATTTCTGGCTATTGACCCCCAGGAAGATATTTTGCAGGCAATGTCCCGCCTGCAGGAAAAATTAAAGCGAGAAATCAGTGGACGGATTAGTTGGACAAAGCCGCAGGGTCAGCATCTGACCTTAAAATTTTTCGGCGATATTTCAACGGAGGATGTAAAAAATATTTGCTCTGCTGTGCAAAACCGGGTAACTTCAGAACCATCTTTGAATTTGAAAGTTGAAAAGCTGGGCGTGTTTCCTGATGCCCGCAGGCCACGAGTAATCTGGTGCGGTGTGACGGGTGATGTGGAAAAGCTCTCCGTTCTCCAGAAACAACTGGATAGTGATTTTGCGGGCATCGGTTTCCCCAGAGAAGATCGGCCTTTTCGGGCGCATCTGACCCTGGGCCGGATTAAGGATTCACACGGTTTGACAGGAATCAGCGAAGTCATAACTAAATACAGCTCCTTTGCCGTCGGAGAATATAGCTGCAATGAATTGATTTTGTTTCAGAGCAGACTCTCCCCGCAGGGAGCAACCTATACAAAGCTGGCAGAATTTGCTCTGGGTGGAAAATAGGGGCGAAGTGTTTGGCACAAAGGACTGAAACTGCAAATTGTATAATTAATAAAATAAAAAAATAACAGGGTGAGGAGGTTATTGTATTATGTGTGCAGATATGGACAGATCAAAAGCCATGGATTTGGCAATTACGCAAATAGAAAGGCAGTTCGGCAAAGGATCGATTATGAAACTGGGTGGCGCGGAGCCGGTTGCCGATGTTCCGGCCATTTCCACCGGATCGCTCAGCCTTGATATAGCATTGGGGACTTTTGGCGTCCCGCGCGGCAGGGTTATTGAAATCTACGGGCCGGAATCAGGCGGAAAAACCACATTGGCTCTGCATATCGTGGCGGAAGCGCAAAAGAAAAACGGGATTGCGGCTTTTATCGATGCCGAACACGCGCTGGATGTAACCTATGCCAAAAAAATCGGCGTGAATACCGACGAGCTCTTAATTTCTCAGCCGGACTCGGGCGAACAGGCGCTGGAAATTGCCGAAACGCTGGTGCGTAGCGGCGCTCTTGATGTATTGGTTGTCGATTCCGTAGCGGCGCTGGTTCCCAAGGCCGAACTGGAAGGAGAAATGGGCGATGCCCAAATGGGTTTACAGGCACGGTTGATGTCACAGGCACTGCGCAAGCTTACTGGCAGTATCAGTAAGTCCAAAACTACCGTTATCTTTATCAATCAATTACGCATGAAAATCGGTGTCTTCTTCGGCAATCCGGAAACCACAACCGGCGGTAACGCTCTGAAATTTTATTCTTCCCAACGGCTCGACATCCGCAAGATGACTTCCATCAAAAATGGCCAGGATGTGATCGGTTTCAGAACCAAAGTTAAAGTGGTAAAAAACAAAATGGCTCCTCCCTTCCGGGAAGCGGAATTTGATATAATCTTCGGCGAAGGCATCTCTAGAGAAGGCGACGTGCTGGATCTGGCGGCGGGAAATGGGATCATTGAAAAAAGCGGCGCCTGGTATTCCTACAAGGGTGACAGAATAGGCCAGGGTCGGGACAATTCCAGAATTTTCCTAAAAGAAAATCCCGAAGTTATGGCGCAGATTGAAAACGATGTACGCACCAAGTTGGGTATTGTGGCTAAAGACCAGGAAGAATAATATGAAAGTTTTAGATCTGGCGGCAGCCAAGCAAAAAGCGTATCGCCTTTTGTCCCTGCGGCCGCATTCGGAAAGAGAGCTGGAAAAGAAACTGCGGGAAAAAGGTTTTCCCGCAGTTGTCATTAAAGAAACACTGGAAAAACTCCACGATTTGAAGTATCTCAATGACGCGTCTTTTGCCAAAGGCTTAGCGCGTAATCTGGCGGCAAATAAACTCTGGGGTAATCGAAAAATAATCGCCAGCCTGCAGGAAAAAGGCATCGCGGCGCAATTAATTGATGACGCGATCGCCACTGTCCGGCAGGAAATCCCGGAAGAAGACGCGATTGCGATTTTAGTCAAAAAAAAGGCAGCTAAAAAGAAACCGGCTGCTTTTGATATAAAAGAAAAACATAAAATTTTTCAAAGCTTGGCAGGGCGAGGTTTCCCGCCGGGCTTGATTCTAAATAAATTGGGAAAGGCAGCGGAGGAAGAGTTCAATGGTGAAAACGGGTAACGCGATACGGGAAAGTTTTATAAAGTTTTTTGAAAGCAGAGGGCATACGATAGTGAGTAGTTCAGCGCTGATCCCTAAAGATGACCCTACCCTGCTTTTCACCAATGCCGGCATGGTGCAATTCAAAAATTCGTTTTTAGGTTTGGAAAATAGAGGCTACACACGGGCGGTCTCCTGCCAGAAATGCGCGCGCGCCGGCGGCAAACATAATGACCTGGAAAATGTCGGTGTTACCGCCCGTCATCATACTTTTTTTGAAATGCTCGGCAATTTTTCTTTCGGCGATTATTTTAAAGAAGAAGCCATTGCCTGGGCATGGGAATATTTAATCGACGTTGCGAAACTTCCCAAAGATAAACTTTGGATAACTATTTATAATGACGACAATGAGGCTTTTGACATCTGGAATAAAAAGATGAAAGTACCCAAAGACCGCATTGTCCGCATGGGAGAAAAAAGCAATTTCTGGATGATGGGAGAGACCGGTCCCTGCGGCCCCTGCTCCGAAATCATTTACGATCAGGGCGAAGACATCGGCTGCGGCCGTCCCGAATGCGATATAAATTGTGAATGCGACCGCCACCTGGAAATCTGGAATCTTGTTTTTACCCAGTATGATCGCGATCAAAACGGAAAGTTAAATCCTCTGGCCAAGCCCAGCATCGATACAGGCATGGGACTCGAGCGGCTCACCGCTGTTATTCAAGGCGTAAAGAGCAATTACGATACGGACTTGTTCACCCCCATCATCAGCTTTATGGAAAAAACATCCGGAAAAACCTACGGAAAAAACGCGGATAATGATGTCTCCATCAGGGTCATTGCCGATCACAGCCGCGCGGTAACTTTTTTAATCGGCGACGGCATCATGCCCAGCAATGAAGGCCGCGGTTATGTGCTACGCCGTATTCTGCGCCGGGCAGCGCGTCACGGGAAAATGCTGGGCATCAACAAACCATTTTTGCATCAGAGCGCGCAGGTGGTCATTGATATGATGAAAGGCGTTTATCCTGATCTGGTGGAAAAGGCCTCTTACATTACTAAAGTTATTCTTAATGAAGAACAACGTTTTATGGAAACACTCGACGCGGGGCTGCGCATCCTGCAGGAAGAAACAGTGACATTGCGCCAAGCGGGAAAATCTGTTCTCCCCGGTTCCCTGATTTTTAAACTCTACGATACTTTCGGCTTTCCCACAGATTTGACGGCGGACATCGTCAAACGCGATGGCTTTACTCTGGATAATGACGGCTTTAATGCCGAGATGGAACAGCAAAGAGTCAGAGCCCGCGGCGCCTGGAAGGGCAGCGGCGAGGAAGCGGTTGCTGAATGTTATTTGAAAGCTTCGAGTTCGGGAATTGTCAGTGAATTTTGCGGCTATAAAGGCGTGATTAAGGCACAATCGAAAGTCGCCGCTATCTTCATAAATGGACAATCCGTGCAAACCGCGAAGGAAGGACAGGAAGCGGAGATCGTTCTCACTACTACGCCTTTTTACGGCGAATCCGGCGGACAGGTGGGCGATACAGGCTTCTTGGAAGGGACCGGTTTTATCTTTAGAGTTTCGGATACCAAAAAGCCTATTGATAAATTTATTGTCCACAAGGGAATTGTTCAGGAAGGAAAAATAAAAGTCGGCGATGCGGTACAATTGATTGTTGATGAAGAAAGACGAAAGGCTATTGCCGCCAATCATTCCGGCACTCATATTTTGCAGGCGGCGCTCAAAGCCGTGCTGGGAGATCATATCAAGCAATCCGGTTCGCAGGTCAACGCGGAAGGATTGCGCTTTGACTTTACCCATTTTTCCAAAATCAGCGATGACGAAATGAAGCGGATTGAAGAAATCGCCAACGACATAATTCGCAAAAATCTCGACGTGCAGACAGAAGTCTGCGCGCTCGAAGACGCGCTCAAAACCGGTGCGACGGCTGTGTTCGATGAAAAATACGGCGCGACTGTCCGCATCGTGAAAATGGGCGAAATGAGCATGGAACTTTGCGGCGGTACGCATGTGCAGCGCACCGGCGATATCGGTTTGCTGAAAGTTGTTCATGAATCGGCAATAGCCGCGGGCGTGCGCAGAATCGAAGCCGTTACCGGCAAGGAAGCGCTCACGCATGTGCAGAAGGCGGAAGAAGAACTCAAGAAAGCCGCTGGTTTATTTAAAGCCAATCCTCTGGAGCTTGCGGACAGAACCGAAAAATTGCTCAAGCATACAAGAGACCTGGAAAAAGAAATTGAAGCCCTTAAAGGAAAACTTGCCGCCAAAGATTCCGGCGATCTGATGAATCAGATAAAGGAAATCGGCAGTGTGAAAGTGCTGGCGGTGGAAGTAAGCATTGCCGATACCAAGACACTGCGCGACTTCGGCGATAAACTGCGCGACAAAATGGAATCGGGCATTATTCTCTTAGGCAGCAAGGCGGGCGAAAAGGCATTGCTATTGTGCATGGTCACCAAAGATTTGGCCGGAAAGTATCACGCCGGAAATATTATCAAGGAACTCGCCCCGCTTGTCGGCGGCAGTGGCGGAGGCCGTCCCGACATGGCCCAGGCCGGCGGCACTCAACCGGATAATTTAGGAAAGATATTTTCTGCGTTGGAAAAATTACTGGTGAAGTAGATACAAATTGTTAAAAATGCAGATAAATAATACTTAACTGGACATGGAAACTCTGATATATTCTTCTTCAGCGAAGAGTTAAAAAGCAGGAGGTGATGAATCATGAAAGCAAGCGTACAACACATTATTGAAGACTTCGCTCATCTTCCTTTAAATGACAGGGAATATGTTGTTAATGTTGTGAAAAAGCAACTTATAGATGCCAGAAGAGATGCCATAGCAAAGCGTGCAAGTACAGCCTCATCCAATCTTAAGAAAGGCGCAATTAAAAAAGGTTCTGTAAAAGATTTATATAAGGATCTTGAAAATGGTTAATCTTGTTTGGGATCAGGCATTCAAAAGAAAATACAAAAAAATATTCACCCTTAATATCGAACTCAAGAAAAGCTTTTGGCAAGCGATATCCATTTTTTCTCAAAATCCATTCGATCACAAGTTACGAACACATAAGTTGACAGGTAAGCTTAAAGGTCTCTGGTCGTTTTCTATATCTTATGATTGCCGTGTAATATTTCACTTTATTAATGACCATGATGTCTTATTGATTGATATCGGCAGTCACGATGAAGTTTATTAATTTAATCGAATTTGTTTCAAAACCTTTCAAATAGACAATTTTTAATTAATTGAAAGGGGTATTAATCAATATGCGCATATCAGTTATTCTTGCACATCCTGATCCCGAAAGCTTCAACCACGCCATTGCGCAGACGGTGGTTGACGCACTAAAAGCGAACGGGTATAAAGTTTTTTTTCACGATCTATATCAAGAAAAATTTGATCCGCGACTAAACCTCGAAGAAGTAGCCAAAGACGCGATCTTGCCGGCCGTAATAAGAAAACATTGTGATGAGATTGCCGCGGCGTCTGGCATAGTGATTGTGCATCCGAACTGGTGGGGACAGCCTCCGGCGATTTTGAAAGGCTGGGTGGATAGAGTGATTCGTCCCGGTGTCGCCTACGAATTTATGGAGGGCGATTCAGAGGAAGGCATCCCCAACGGATTGCTCAAAGCGAGGGCGGCGCTTGTCTTCAATACATCCAACACAGAATCGGAAAGAGAAAAAGATGTTTTTGGCGATCCGTTGGAAACGATCTGGAAAAATTGCATCTTCGGCCTCAGCGGCATCACCAACTTTCACCGACGAATGTTCAATGTCATTGTCACAAGCACAGAAGACCAACGCAGGGATTGGTTAAATGATGTTGAAAAAGATATTGATACTTTCTTTCCCAAAAATGCAATTTAAATATTGGCAGGTGATAACAGCGAAAAGGAGCTGCATTTATGACGAAATATAAAGAAGTCGAAGGGAAAACGAGTAAACCCCTTTCCGGCAAGACGGCAATTGTTACCGGAGCTAGTTCGGGCATTGGGCGTGCTACGGCTTTGACACTGGCGCAGGCGGGCGCGGCGATAGTGCTTCACGCCCGGCGAAAAGACGGGCTCACAAAAGTGGCTTCGGATATTCAGGCACAAGGAGGCGACGCTTATGCGGTCGCGGGTGATGCCGGTCTTCTCTCTGATATTGATATATTGCTGGAGCGAACACTGGGCTGGAAAGAAGGAGGCGGCACGTATGACATCGTTGTAGTCAATGCCGGACGAGGATTGGCAGGCAGCACACTTTTAAGCGATAATTCTCAATGGCAGGAACTCTACCAAACCAATGTTATTGGCGCTGCCCATCTAATGCGCTTTGCGGCAAAGTATTTAATCGGACGCAAAAGTGGCGATATAGTTGCGATTGGTTCTGTTGTGGGGCGAAACATATCGCCCTTCAGCGCGTTTTATGGTTCCAGTAAATTCGCCATCGGAGCGATCGCGGAAGGTCTGCGTCAGGAAGTTTGCGCGCACGGTGTACGCGTGTCCCTGGTTATGCCCGGTATCGTGAAAAGTGAATTTCAGAAAGTGGCAGGCTACGACGAAGATAATTTCTACAAAGGAATTGCTCATATGGGCAAATTGCTGGAGCCGCAGGCTATTGCCGACGGCATTTGCTGGCTTCTCACGCAGCCGCCGCATGTGAATGTGAGCGAGATTATGATAAGGCCGACAGGGCAGAACTATCCCTGATTCCATTTAAATCAAAGCGCTCTCCGCGTTGGCAGCGTCGTCGGTTTCCTCAACGTATGTAAGAATACGCCTTGTTGCCTCCTCCTTGCCGCCTTGATATCATCTTTGATTTAAATGGAATATAAACTATAAAAGGAGATGGCAATTGTTTTACAAGGCTAATCAAGATGGATTTAAAGAAGTATTGCCGGGAGTAAGGATCAAAACTCTGGTATATGGGGAAAAAACTCTTTTTACCGAATTCAGAATGGATGCAGGCGCCGTATTGCCTAAACATGCTCACATTTATGAACAAACAGGTTATCTGACGGAGGGAAAAATTCGGCTGACAATCGGCGAACAAGTATTTGAAGTTGAAAAGGGAGATAGTTGGTGTATCCCTTGTAATATGGATCATAGCGCCGAGACATTGAAGAAATCTGTCGCCATTGAGGTTTTTTCCCCCGTGCGCGATGAGTATCTGCCCCGGAAAGTTAAATCACGGGTTTAATACCCCAAAGCTTGCTATAGTACCACTTAAATTTGCACATGGGATAGTCCCGAGTCGCTTCGCTCCTGGGATAATTCGTCCTGCAAGTTTCAGCGCGCTTCGCTTCTGAAATTTGGGACTCATTAAATTGGAGTTCAACAATAATATGAATGCAAAAGAAATTAGCAAACTCCTGCAGAAAATGGGCGATAAGGAAGACTATCTTTTTCTACAGGGATTTTTCAAAACCGGCGTCGGACAATATGGTGAAGGAGATGTTTTCCTGGGCATTCGCGTTCCTGCGTTGCGGAAGATGGCCAAAGAATACAAAGCTCTGCCGCTTAAAGAAGTATTGTTGTTGCTGCGATCTCCTTATCACGAGGTTAGGCTATTCGCGCTCATATTATTTGTCAACACTTTTGCGAAAAGTGATGAAACTATCCAAAAGAAAATATATAACCTGTATGTGGCAAACACCAGATACATAAATAACTGGGATCTGGTGGATATCTCCGCGCCCAATATTGTGGGAGCGTTTTTAATGGAGAGAAGCAGGAAGCCTCTTTACCAATTGGCGAAATCAAAGAGCCTTTGGGAGCGACGCATGGCGACGCTCGCTACTTTCTACTTCATCAAAAACAATCAATTTGCGGATGCACTAAAGATCGTCCGAATTTTACTGCAAGACAAAGAAGATTTAATTCACAAGGCTGCCGGTTGGATGCTGCGCGAAATTGGCAAACGTGATATTGCGTGTGCGGAATCGTTTTTACAAAAGCATTGTCAGGTAATGCCCAGAACAATGCTGCGTTACGCAATAGAAAGATTTACTCCATCAAAAAGACGCAAGTACATGGACGGCGGATAATATTAGTGAGGTAAAAAATCATGGAAATGAAATATGATATTACATTGGGCGGAAATAAAAAGGTAGACGCGCATTATCGCGGTTTTACCATCAATACAGATCAGCCGCTAACGAGTGGCGGTGACAATACCGCACTCTCACCTTTTGAATTATTTCTGGCATCTATCGGCATGTGCACGGGCTTCTATGTTCTAGCCTTTTGTCAATCGCGTTCTATTCCCACGGACAATATTAAAATAACGCAAACGGTTATCCGAAATGACGCGACACACATAGTAGAAAAAGTCATAATTGATATAAATCTGCCGCCGGACTTTCCTGAAAAATACAAAGCCGCGGTTATAAAGACGGCTCAATCCTGTTCGGTCAAAAAGTTTCTGGACTCGCCTCCCGAAATTAAAATATCAATAAACAATTGACGATAATTAACCTTTTATATATAATACCGTTCCGCATTCAAAGGATAACGAGGCGGCAAGGAGGAGGCGACGAGGCGTATTTCATATACGTTGAGGAAGCCGACGACGCAGCCAACAAAGTTAGCCAAAGAATACGAAACGGTATAAAAGTGTTTTATCAGGAGATAACATGGACGTTCTAATCAGTAAAGCAAACGGCATTCTCACTATCACATTCAACAGGCCCGACAAGAAAAACGCGATTACAGTGGCAATGTATCAGACCATTGCCGACGCGCTGAAGGATGTGGAATGTGATGCAGGAGTGCGCGCGATTCTATTCACCGGTAAATCGGAAATATTCACGGCGGGCAATGACCTCGATGATTTTCTAAAAAACCCGCCTCAGAGCACTAAAAGCCCTGTGTATCAATTTATACAGGATCTCAGCCATGCCACCAAACCGGTAATCGCGGCGGTTTCCGGTCTAGCAGTCGGTATCGGCACGACGCTTTTACTGCACTGCGATCTTGTTTATGCGGCGGACAACGCCAAATTTTCGATGCCATTCGCCAAGCTCGGCTTGTGCCCGGAATTTGCTTCCAGCCTGTTGTTGCCGCAAATCGCTGGTTACCAGCGCGCGGCGGAAAAATTAATGTTGGGCGAGGCATTTTCGGCGCAGGAAGCATGCGCGATGGGATTTGTAAACAAGATACTGCCGTCTGCTGAAGTCTTAGCGTTTGCACAGGGTCAGGCGGCCAAACTGGTCGCATTGCCGACATCATCGCTACAGGCAACCAAGCGTTTAATGAAGGGCAAGCAGATAGCCGCCATCGAGGCCAAAATAGAAGAAGAGAGTAAGCTTTTCAGCGAAATGCTGTTATCGAAGGAAGCAAAAGAGGCATTTACAGCGTTTTTTGAGAAACGTAAACCGGATTTCACCAAGTTCAAGTGATATCATCATCCCGATGTATCACCGGTAAGATCAGTTAAATGGAAGGCGACCTGGCATGAATTAATTTATTGTCGGTTATATATGCTCCAACACCAAATCATCCTTTATTTCGATACATCCCTTAATGCTCTGGGCGGCAGGACAAAACTGTAAATAAGAAGAAAAAGCCGTCTGCGCTTCGGGCACTTTTTCCGTATGTATCTTCAGATGATACTTAACGCGAATCTGGGTGATTTTGAGAACACCACCGGCGTTTTCAATATCTCCTTCCACATCAGCATGATAACGATCCTCAGAAGTTGAAATTTTCTCTCTGGCCAGCAGCGTGGACAGTGTTCCCATCATGCAGGCGCCTGTCGCCGCTATAATATGATCAAGCGTTGCGGCATGTTCTTTTTCCGGCTCTATTTTATAAAATTTCTTTATCCCGCCATGAACTCCATAGTAAATCGGCTCATCAAGCCCCTCAATTAGTGCTTTTCTTGTGGGGCCAATTCCCCGTATAATTTTAATGCGTGATGTATGAATAACTTCTCCCATTTGACACCTCCCATCGTTTTTTTTGCCCTACCGGGCAGTGACGCCGAACAGGTGGCAGCTTCCAAGCAAAATGGTATTACGGAATACAATTAGCCTTATTAATTATATTATACCATATTGATCTTAAAATGTTACAAAATAAATAATGAGACTCGCTGAAAACGAACGAAGTGAAGTTTGAAGCGTAAGTCGAATTATCCCCGAAGCGATAGTGACTCTCGCTGAGAGCAAATGGAATGCCGCTCGAAGCGCAAAAGGAACAATCCCGCCAACATAGTTGGCAGGGAAGCATAGTGGGATAAGTGACACCCACCCTTGTTCCTTTCACCTTTCACCTCGCTCCTTGCTCCGTGTCCAGTGTAAAAATAATAATTGAAATAAAATAAATTGGGCATATATAATCACGTGGATTTTTAAATACATTATTTACCGAGTGATCCATAAAATAAAAAAGCGAGGTGAACTATGAAGAAAAAAGATTATTTCCGGCTGGTATTGATTTTGGCCATCTTTTTTTTAGCTTTGGGTGGCTGGCTGCTTCATCTACGGATACATCCGATTGCCAAGGACGCGGAAAATTACATTCCCCTAGTGGCCGGGTTTATCAGCGTATTCCTCATTCCTGCCTTATTTATTTTTCGATCAACAATTCCTTTTGCTTATCTTCTCAATGGCATGACAGTAATCATCGGCACAATCACTATGACTCATTTTTCCATTGAAAACCACCCGCCAGTTTGTACTCTGCAGACTATCTTATTGGGAACTTGCCTGCCTGATATTCTGATGCTTTGGGGGAAATTTGCCGTGGGCAAAGCCCTTTTTGATCTTGATCCTGCAATAAACCGGCCCGACGCGGAGATAAGCAGCGGCAGGTTTTTCCGCTTTCCTAATATGGGCTTTTGGTTTGCGCATATTGTCACATTAACCGCCGTTTACCTTATCGGTAGTTATTTTTGGAAATAGGAGGAGGATGTCATGAAATATTTTATGTTATTCCAGCCGGGCTGGTGGGTATTACATATTCTGGCGATTTTGTTGCTGCTCTTGATCGGTCATCTATAATCCGCTAAATCGTGAACGACCTTTAGGTTACGGAGGCCTGTATCCAGCCTCCTCTGTCATTGCCTGGCTTGACCAGGCAATCCAGAAAATTACTTGTCATGTCGAACCGCAGGGAGACATCTTTTCCTGTTCCTTTGGTCTTGACCCTTGACCCTTTGAAGTTTTTTTCTTGCAATGTTTCCAAGAATTTGCATAATTGAAACTAAAACACCAAAAAACAAAACACTCATTCCTTTTGAGGTTTGTCTATGATTGAAAATACCATAGCAGCATGGCACAAATTGATTGAAACAAGGGATGCAGCCGGTTTAGATAATATTCTGGCTGATAATGTTGTCTTCCACTCCCCGATCGTTCATACACCGCAAGAGGGCAAGCCAATCACCAAACTTTATCTTACAGCCGCACTTTATGTTTTCAATAATGACACATTTAAATATTTAAGAGAGGTCATCTCAGACAACAATGCCGTTCTGGAATTCTCTACAGTGATAGAAGGAATCACCGTTAATGGCGTGGATATGATCACCTGGGGTGCTGATGGCAGGATTACCGAATTCAAGGTAATGGTTCGCCCGCTCAAAGCCATCAACCTAATCCATAAAATGATGGGAGAGATGTTGGAAAAAATTAAATGAAAATATTGATTCTAATAGGTGCAGATAGAAAAGAGCTATTTAACGTAAATTTTGGTTATAAATTAAAGGGCGATTGTAGCACCTAATTTAATTCAGGAGGATGTATATGAACACAACTTCCGCAACCGAAAAAGATCAGAAAATGGCCCAGCGCTGCGTCGAATGTCCGGTATGCACAAAAGCAAGAAAACAGCAGAGAGGGTTCGCTTATTGGTTTGTCAAGACTATCGAGCATGGCATATGCCCATACTGCGCGGCGTATGAAAGAGTTTACAGGAAAAAAGCCCATGAGGCTTGATAGAAGAAAGATAAATGGTACCCACCTCCGTCACTACGTGACACCTCCGCCAGCGGAGGACAGTGAATGCTTATGGTAAAGATTCCCGAAAAAATAATCGATTTCCATGTACATCTGTTTCCAAATAAACTTTTTGACGCCATCTGGGATTCCTTTGCTAAAATTTACAACTGGAACATAATTCATCGATATTATTACAAGGAGTGCATCGCGCGCCTGAGGCAATCAGGCGTCGGTACTATTGTATATTCAAACTACGCCCACCGTGCCGGTATCGCGGAAGGACTGAACCGGTGGAATATAAAAATCCTTGAGGAATATGAAGGTCTCTATTGTTTCGCGGCGTATCACCCGGACGATGATAATGCGCTGGAAATGGCCCAGCGGCTTCTCGAAAATCCGAAGATACTCGGATTCAAGCTCCAGCTTCTTGTCCAGAATATTTATCCGTCCGACGAGCGTCTCTTCCCTCTTTACGAGATGGTAATCAAAAAAAATAAACACATATTGTTTCACACGGGAACGGGACCAGTGGCGAATAAATTTGTCGGTCTTGAACCTTTCCTGAGGGTGGTCAAAAAATTCCCGGAACTCCCCGCCACTGTTGCCCACATGGGGGCGCATGAATATGCCGGTTTCATCGGGCTCCTGAACCGGTGTCCACGATTGTGCCTGGACACTGCCTTCTGTTTTATGTCGCCGCCCTATGCGGGATATAATCTGGGCCCTGATTATCTTGAAAAATATAAATCAAGAATTTTATACGGGTCAGATTATCCGAACCTGATAATGCCGCGGGAGGAGGAGATTGAGAATCTCCTGAAAATGGGCCTCTCTCAGGAATTTTACGATAAAATTTTTTATGATAACGGTATTGCTCTGATCCGTTCTCTGACGGGAAAAATTAATTAACTTATCCTGCCCGATAATAATTTGGCAACTACTGAATTTCTGAGCACAGATGCGGGGGATACGCGGTCGTATCTTTACCTCTGACAATTGCATCGACGAGCCAAGCAAGCTATTGCTAGAAAAAGCCTTTCTTCTTATTTTAAGGAATACTGGATTCCCGCTCGGAGGCGGGAATGACAGAGGATGAAATTCATCTTGACCAGTCAGTTCATTTTTTGTATACGCGCCCACCACTTCGCGAAATAATCTTATGCTGGATATTCCTATGTGCTTTGCACAAGGGGTAATTCGTCCAGCAAATTTCAGTGCACTTCACTTCTGAAAATTGGGACTCATTATGAAAGCTGAGAAAAAATTTAAGACAGCCGCCAAAACGGCTAATTACAGATCCAGCATATCTACAGGCGGTCGCCGCATCCAGGTGCGCGAATCGGGCATCCACAGCAAGGGCATCTACGCCATCCGTCCCATCAAGGCCGGCGACAAGGTGTTGGAGTACAAGGGCGAGATCATCACATGGAAGAAAGCTGAAGCCCGCCACCCGCACGACGCAAGCCAGCCCAATCACACCTTCTACTTTCATCTGGATGACGGCCACGTCATCGACGCCAAGCACACCGGCAACTCCGCTAAATGGATTAATCATTCCTGCGAACCAAATCTGGAAGCCAGTCAGGATGGCTGCCGCATCTTTCTTAATGCCCTGCGCGACATCGATGTCGGCGAGGAACTCTCTTATGACTACGGTCTGGTAATCGATATCCGCAAGACAGCCCGGGTCAAGAAGGACTTCGCCTGCTGGTGCGGCGCCACCAACTGTCGCGGCACGATGCTGAACTGTAAATGATAGGAGATACCCCTGAAGAGGATAAAGGGTTAAGGTGCAATGATTGTGTTGGTTCAAACCTCTGATTTGAACCATAATGATTTGTGTTAAATGCAACCGGGTTCAAGTCGGAGACTTGAGCCAACAAGGGAAGAAAAAAGCTAATAGATGCCCATCTGACAGCCGCCGGCAATTGTAGCGCCCAATTCATGGCATTGACTTATAATTTCTTCCGTAATGGCTCCCCTGGCGATAACCGGTTTGAAAACGGTTTTAAACTTATAGCCCAGCGCGATACGCTCGATTGCTCTGAGCGCGCCTGTTCCGTCGTTACCCGCGCTGATGAAAACAACAAAAGGTTTGCGGAAGACTTTTTCCTGCGCGCCGTAAAAAGTGCGGTCAAAAAAGTCCTTCACCATCCCGGACATGTAACCGAAATTTTCCGGTGTGCCGAGAGCGAATCCGTCGGTTGTCAATAGATCCTCAAGAGTGGCGTCAGCTGCTTTTTTCAAAATCACATCCACGCCTTCAATCCTGCGCGCTCCTTCTGCAACGGCATGTGCCATCTTTTGAGTGTTGCCTGTCTGAGAATGATAAACGATTAATATTTTAGCCATGTTTTTGTGAAACTCCAATTTAATGAGACTCAAATATTACAAACGTAGTGCAGTAATATTTGTTAGTCGAATTATCCCGCAAAGCGGAGGGTATAATACCCGTGATTCACCATCGATTTTTCAGCGATGATACATTAAGAGAGAAAGAGACGTCAATAATATTCTCCACAATTACCCTCTTTTTGTGCTTATTATCCCACGGCGCTTAGCGCCAGGGACAATTCAACTTGCGCTTCAAACTTCGCAAAACTCGTTTTCAGCGAGTTTCATTGAAATACATCTTGACATTCATGGTAATTTGGCTATATTGCCATATACGATAAAGGAGAGATCAAAATGAAAAGCATGGTAAAACCTCAGCATGAAGCACGCGCAAAAATAATCAAGGCCATGGCGCATCCCAGCAGGCTATTTATCATTGAGGAACTAAGCAAGCATGAACGCTGCGTGGGCGAACTCACCGACATGATCGGAGCGGATGCTTCAACAGTTTCTAAGCACTTGAGCGTTTTGAAAAACGCCGGTCTGGTGACCGATGAAAAAAGGGCAAATTCCATTTACTATACCTTGCGTTGCTCCTGCATTATGGACTTTGTCAGCTGTGTGGAAGATGTCCTGTCGGCCAATGCTAAACAACACAATGAGATTTTAAAATCTTGTAAGAACCACGGTCATAATCTTTAAAGCAAGATTAAGGGTATTATGCCCTCCGCTTTGCGGGATAATTCGACTAACAAATATTACTGCACTACGTTTGTAATATTTGAGTCTCATTAAATTGGAGTTTCACAAATAATATATTCAAGGGGAATTTATGTCGGAACATGTTGCGGATAAATTATCATTTTTGGATCGCTTTTTAACTTTGTGGATTTTTGCGGCCATGATTCTGGGGGTGGAACTTGGTTATTTAATTCCCGGAGTCGAGGCCTTCATCAATAAATTTCAGGTGGGTACAACTAATATCCCCATTGCCGCCGGACTTATTCTGATGATGTATCCGCCTTTTGCCAAAGTGAAATACGAAGATTTGCCGGAAGTATTCCATAACGGGAAAGTCCTCGGACTATCGCTTGTGCAAAACTGGCTGATCGGGCCGGTCTTAATGTTTATCCTGGCGATTGTGTTTCACCCGATAAGCCCCAATACATGGTGGGCCTGATCATGATTGGGCTCGCACGCTGCATCGCGATGGTCATCGTCTGGAACGAACTGGCCAGAGGCAATACGGAATATGCCGCCGGCCTAGTTGCTTTCAACAGTATTTTTCAGGTTCTTTTTTACAGCGCTTTTGCATGGTTTTTTATTACAGTCCTGCCACCCTATTTCGGATTTTCCGGCAGTATCGTCGAAGTAAGTATCGGACAGATTGCAAAAAGCGTTTTTATCTATATGGGCATTCCCTGCATTGCCGGAGCATTGACCAGACTTATCGGCGTAAAACTCGTGGGGAAAGAGAAGTATCATTCGCGCTTTGTGCCGCTGATCTCGCCGCTCACACTCATAGCGCTGCTTTTCACCATCGTGGTGATGTTCAGCCTGAAAGGCAATCTGATCATTACACTACCGCTGGATGTCGTTCGCATCGCTATCCCACTGCTTATCTATTTTGTGGTCATGTTTCTAGTCTCTTTCTATCTGGGAAAAAAGATGGCGCGGATTACTCTAAAACCACGACTCTGGCCTTTACGGCGGCCAGCAATAATTTTGAGCTGGCGATTGCCGTAGCGATTGCCGTCTTCGGTATTAATTCCGGCGTTGCCTTTGCGGCCGTCATCGGCCCGCTGGTGGAAGTGCCGGTAATGATCGGTCTGGTCAATGTGGCTTTAAAATTTAGAAAGAAATTTTTTCAAATATGAGATATAGAAAAACGCGTTGAGGATATATCACTAATGATCATAAAAGATTTCATAAAAAAATATCGCAATATTATAACAATTGCGTTGTCGCTGATTGGCATCGCCCTTATGGCGTATTATGACTATTGCGATACGGCATGCAGTTATCTGAAAGGCGACGTCTGGGGATTAGATCTCAAATGGGTCGGCATCGCTTATATGACGGCCATTATAGTCTTCGCCGCTTTCAGGCAAACGCCCTTTGTGCGAGCGCTTCTGGCCGCTGGGCTGGGCGTCGAAGTCCATTTGTATGCCTTTCAGGTTCAAAACGACGTTTATTGCCCTTTTTGTCTAGCATTTTCGGTAACGTTGATTTTGTCGTTTATAATTAATTATGAAGTCCCTTCCGACTGGCGTGAAAACCGCCGCCGGATGTGGCTATATTTTCTCGGGGAGGTTGATTTTCCTATGTTCAGGATTAATAAACTGCCGTTGTTGCTTTTTAGTTTATTGGGATATCTAACTATTTTATTTACTTTTTCCGGTTCTGTTACGCCCGCCTATGGACAGGATTCGACTAGCTCCATTCCCTCTCTGGGAAAAGGGAAATATGAAATTGTCATGTTTGCCGACTATTTTTGCCCGCCATGCCGACGCATTGATACAAAAGCCGAACCACTATTGAAGGAATTGCTGGAGACAAACAGAGTTAAAATCACTTTTGTTGATGTTCCCTTTCATAGCGCCACTCCAATCTACGCTAAATATTATCTTTACGCGATAAATGCCAATCCCCGTGCAAAAAACGTTTTTCATGTCCGAAAAAAACTTTTTGACGCGGCACAGGAAAGACACATCCTTACGGAGGACGCTTTGGTCGTTTATCTGAATGAGCAGAAAATTTCATGGAAAATATTTGATGAAAAATCAATGTTAACAATGCTCAGCGACATCATAAAGAAAAATAAAATCCAAGCCACACCCACATGTGTTATCAGATATTCAGCCTCGGATGTCCGAAAATTCGTCGGTAAGGACGAAATATGGAGTGGGTTGACTGCATTAAAGACGCATATATCAGCAGGAAAGAAGTAATCTCTGGAGAGGAGGCAATTCGCTGTGGGCTAATTTCTTTGCCTCTGTTGTCAGCGTTCTGGCGTATTTTGTCACGCTCACGTAAGCACCTATTTTACAGAATTGATAGGCTGCGGCTAGCTTGTCGCCTAGAGATATAAACGCAATATATTAAAACTGAACCGGCAGTATTGTGAAATGCGTTTACGGGAAAAAATCGCTGAATTTTTCGGCCTGAGAAAAAGTATAGTTGCCTTACTCGCCACGGTCGTCCTGGTCGGCCTGGGGGAGAAAATGGCCGAACGTTTTTTGCCGATTTACCTTATGGCTCTGGGTAGCGGCGCGCTTACGATCGGTTTGCTCAGCGGCATGACCAATCTTCTTTCCGCCCTCTATTCCTTCCCCGGCGGCTATTTGAGCGACCGTCTGGGCTACAAAAAAGCGCTGCTGGTTTTCAACTTGATTGCCCTGTTGGGTTACGCCATTGTCATTATTTTCCCCTACTGGCAGGCTGTGCTTGTCGGCGCAATATTTTTCCTTTCCTGGTCGGCGATATCTCTTCCGGCAACCATGAGCCTTGTTTCCCGCGTGCTGCCGCCGGATAAACGCACCATGGGCGTTTCGCTGCATTCGCTTGTCCGGCGTCTGCCAATGGCTCTGGGGCCAATCATCGGCGGAATTTTAATCGGCATCTATGGAGAAAAAACAGGTGTGCGACTGGCCTTCGTGGGAGCTTTCATTCTGGGTATCGTTTCCCTTCTCTTGCAGCAAATTATGATTGAGGATGATAAAGGTAAGCGGGAAAAGGCGGAGAAGCGTCCTTCGCGCCTCTGGCGGTTTATGAATCCCGCACTGCGCAATTTGCTTGTTTCCGATATTCTTATCCGCTTTGCCGAGCAGATTCCTTATGCTTTTGTGGTTGTCTGGTGCATAAAATATAATGGTATCACTGCTACTGAATTTGGAATTCTTACCGCTATTGAAATGACCTCTGCCTTGTTGATTTATCTGCCGGTGGCCTATCTGGCCGACCGTTCTACGAAAAAACCTTTCGTCGTGATTACGTTTTTCAACTTTACTATTTTTCCGCTGGTCATTTTTTTTGCGCACTCTTTCTGGATGATGGTTGTGGCTTTTATAATCCGCGGCCTCAAAGAATTTGGCGAGCCGACGCGCAAAGCGTTGATTATGGATCTGGCGCCGGAAGACAAAAAGGCCGGAATGTTTGGACTATACTATTTGATTCGGGATATCATTGTCTCCATCGGCGCTTTTGGCGGAGCGTTCCTCTGGCAAATATCGCCAGAGGTAAACTTCTTTACTGCCTTCGCTTGCGGACTTATCGGAACTATTTATTTCTGGATATTCGGGAAAGATCTGATTTCTTCAGCATCGAAAAATCCGGTGACTTACCATCCCAAACAGAAATAATATTCAACAAGAATTATTACGTAGTCCCCAAGCTGACACTGCTTTATGTCATGAAAAAACGCGGCCAATCACCTGGACTGGCCGCGCTGTGCGGCGATCGGATTTTGCCGGCGAATGTAACCGTAATATTTTAACAATACGTTTACGCCTATTCCGCAGTTCAGGCCGCGGCAAGGCGTCTTGATTTTTTTTTCAGTTGACTGATCTGATGCCGCAACCGAAGGGCTTTTTCGCTTTCCTTAGACTCCAGCACCTGCAATCTCAAGGCCTTCAATTCACGAATTTTTGCCTTGAGTTCAGGTTTGGTCATCTTGATTTTTCCAATATGCTTCTTTTTCTTAACGGGTGTTTCATCCTTTATGCCCCGCGCTTCTTTGATAAAGGCGATGAGTTCCTCTTTCTTCATTTCGTGGACCGCCTTTTCATGCGGAATTTCCGCGGCGATCTCCCTCAATTCCTTAACGGTCAACTTTTCCAGATGTTTTTCGTTGTGTTCTTTCTTAAGAGTTTCTTCTGACATCGCGCACAGACCTCCTTATTTTTTATATTTAGGGAATCAACTTGCAATGCATAAATCACGGGTATGAAACCCCAAAGCAAGCTTTGGAAACTTTTTTTCTAGAGCTTGCTGCTGGGTATTTAACCCTCCGCCTTTGGCGGGATTGTTCGACTTACAAATTTTAACGTGTGATCTTTAGGTTATGCGTTTCACTTTTAAAATTTGAGTCTCACAAATAAATGTGTAGGTTTTTATACCACAACCGATATCAAGGTTCAACCACAACCTATATTAAGGTTCAAACCGATCTGCATATTTCTTGACAAATCATTGCCTGCATGCAATAGGTTTTTGCGTTATTTCAGCGTAAAAATGCTGAACATGTCCAGAAAAGAATATCAAACAAAACAAACAGGAGGATTTTATGGCTCAAAGAAATTTTATCATTACCCTAGTACTGATGCTTTTAATTATTGCTTCAACCAGTTTTGCCGCCGACATGTATCAATGGAGGCTTGTCAACAATAAAGATGGATGTAAAATATATACGAGTGTAGTTGCCGGCAAAGATTATATAGCGGCTAAAACTACATGCGATATCCCCGCTAGAATTGAAGTAGTTGGCATGGTCATAAGAGATATTGCCAATTATCCGGAATGGATGGAAGATTGCAAAGAAACAAAAATTTTAAAAGTCGTAGATGACGAAAACGATGTTTTTATATTCTGGGTTCGTCAACATGTTACTCTACTTACAGACAGAGATATGGTAATTAAAAGCAGGGTAAAAATGAATCTTGAAAAAGGTCATGATCTTATTTACGGCGACTTAACCAATGAAATGAGCTACGATTCAGGTAAAGGATATGTCAGAATGCCTTCATTTAATTCATTATTTACACTCGATTGGATTGACCGTGAGAACACCAGGGTAACTTATATGGTAGACCCAGACCTTGGCAAAGGAGTGCCACCGTCGGTTGCTAATAGCGTGATCAAAAATAACCCATATAAATCTTTAAAAAAAATGATGAAAGAAGTGAAAAAATCTAAATATATTGAGTCCGCCAAGACATCTAAATACAATAAGTTAGTTGAAGATGCGATGAAGGCCGGGTTTATAAAACCTTAACACCTTGCCACAATATATTTCATCTTTCCTATTGTGACATATTTGTTGAGTCAACGCTTGACATTCTAATTTGAAAAATATATAAGGCGCAGTTCACATAAAAATTACTCGGATGTCCCCATCGTCTAGTGGCCTAGGACACGGGCCTTTCACGCCTGTAACCGGGGTTCGACTCCCCGTGGGGACGCCAAATAATGTCCTAAAATCTTATGTAGTTACACTACCTCAGATTTTTTGTTTTGTAGGGTTTTATTCATGGTCGTGAATGTTGGTCGTGAATTTCTATTTGACAAAACTTCCAATGCTGGTCTTACCGGTTCAAGTCCCCTGATGTATCGCTCCGTAGTAGTAAGATTCTTGTGTCTCAATATTCTTTGAATCGTCACCATAGGCACATCAGCCTGAGCCAATATACTGGCCGTTAAATGCCTTATGGCATGATATCCGAATGCTTTGACACCCGCCCTTTTACAAAGCTGCCTCATATGCTTTTGGCGTACTTTGAAAGGCTCTCCGTTTTCCTGGTTTGTGAATACCCAATCAAACTTAGCCGATTGCCGATGAAGAATCATTGCATTAAAAAGCTCGTCGGTCATGGGAAGTGCATCATATTCCAGACTACCGCCTAACCTCTTTCTTGTTCCGATCCTCACTCTTTGATTGAAAAAATCGACATCTTCCCATTGAAGCCGAAAAAGCTCTGATCTCTCTGGCTGCCAAATGAAGATAAGCAAGAAGCATTATCTTATCTTGCCCCTCTGCAACTTCATAGACTTTCCAAAAATCACTCTCAGGTGGGATGTAACGATTTTGACGTTCCTCTGGAAATCGTTCGGTCAAACATGGATTCGGCGAAGGTAAATCTAAATACTTAATACCCCAGTTCCAGGCAGCCAGCAGATTTTTTCTGTCTTTGTTTGCCGCATATCCTGAACGATCTGCCGCTTGTTTTCTGAGATAATTAAGCACCTGGACAGGCTTTATCTTATCCACGGTAAGCAAGGAATCAACGCTTTTGAAAAATCGCTTAAAGACTAATCGCTTTTCATTAAAGGTTAATCCTGCAAACTTGACCTTTGAATATTCCAGATATTTAGTTGTCCATTCAATCAGAGTCAAGGATTCCAAAGGGGTCATCAGGTTTTCTTCCGGACTTTTTCTTATTTCGGATTCCCAGGCAATGGCTTCGGTTTTGGTATCGAATATCTTGTAATACCTCTTCCCGTTGCGCATCACATCGGCAATCCACTCCGTCTTGTTCCTTCTTTTTCTTTTGTATGGCATTGCTCTTCTCCTTGATCTTATCGATCATTAAATTTTCAAAGAACAAGATAAGGCGACCCAGCCTTATTCCGCCAAGGTTGTGATAATATCGCCTTACTGTTTCAGCGTCAACACATAAATATTTCGCAACCTCTTGAGCAGTTAAACGCTTCCCTAATGTCTCGGTCAATGCACTCATAATATTAACTCTTAACAAAATACTTAACACTAGATTCTAGATACACCACTACTGTTCGAGCCAGGACTAGTGGTGTATCCTACAACTGGCTTAAGACATTCGCTTTGTCGTAGAAGGAGCCTCGTTCATCCTTCCAAAAGTAACCGGCTATTTAACGCACTGCTGATCACTATAAGCGAATATCGGCAGAACCTCATATGATTCTGTCATTATCATTTTAATGAATCCCCACGGCCCAATAAAATCAATTTCCCCACGCTTCCAAGCATAAGCCGACTTGCTGAGATATGCCGCACCACCTAAACTCCGGTCATAAGGGTAAATCCGTGCGAACCCTGAAAGACCGTTCCAGACTTCCTTCCACTCCATCCTTTTAATTTTATCGGGAATCCGGCCAAGCAAAGCATGATAATGCAACAATCCGCCTTTGTCGCCGATTTCCGTTGATCGTGCAACAAGAACACCGTCCACAAGACGTCTTGAATATTTTGTCCCGAATATTTCCTTATTCAGTTCATTCAACCAATGCTTAAATAACTTATTAGCCTTCTCTGGATGAATTGATCCGTGCTTTGTATTCTCTAAGCGAAACGTAAAATGAGCATACCAATTCCACATGTCGTCATATTGTTTCAGCCAATCGGCAAAAGCCTTTGGCACACCTTTTAGCATATGCAAAGTCCTCCAATGTCAATCAACTTTATATCTTCCCAATCTATATTTTTAACGTACATAAAAACTACAACCACCAAACATGCCGCCGCTCGCAAACGCCTACGCAAAAGCGGTATGGGGCTCTACGCCCCTTTCCGCTTTTGCGGCGGTTTTTTATTTTGATTCAATTCAATTTTCATAAAAAAAGCCCCTTCCGAATATTCCAGAAAGGGCATTGACAGCATTCCTTATTATGATATTCTAAAAAGGAAGTGTTCCAATGTTATTACCTGCCAAGGTGTGACTTTCTGGATGCTTCGTGGCCTGGACTATGTTAGCCGCATAGTCCGGGCTTTTTTATTCTGCTATTTTCAATTTTCCATTTTCACCTATGTAAATTTTTTCGCCATTAATAAGATTCTTTATCGTGGTTACAACTTTGTCCGCAAACTGAATCGCTTTCATAATCCCTGCTTTATGCAGTATGTTGAAATCATCTAATCCAGCAATGATTATGTTCCGCATCAATTGGCTACGGGTAAGATTGTATTCTTTTGCATAATAGTCAATTTTTTCAATTACTTCCGGTTCTAATTGAATTGAATATTGTTTGTTAGGTCGTTCGTTCATAATGCACCCCCCGTTAATTTGAATTTATTATAGTACATTCATTTATGAATGTCAAGCATTATTTTTAACATTCTTCAACCCTTCCCGCCACCGTAAAAGACCCATAGCAAGAGCGACCCGCACGTCAAGGCTTTCCTATGGCGCACTCCGTGCGGCCTTGACTTGCGGGCCTTTCTCTTGCTTTATGGGAGACAGCGACGGCGGGAAGGGTGCGACTACTCCGCTCTGGCAATAAGGGTTTATTGAAGGGAAGAGTTCCTATTTACATTGATCGAAAATTTTTTGGTTAATTTTTATTGATAACTTCCTGAAAGTCTTAATTTTCAAAACTGCAATTTTATGCTAGATTACAACCAGTAATCGTTATATAATTTATTTTAATTAAAAGTTTTCTATAGTCGTTTGAAGTATTAGTAAGGATCCATATAAACAATGTTAGGCCGCCTACGTTATGTTCCACGATATACCACAGACAGTTCTGACGCGGATGCGTGAATTGGAACAGATTGATTTGCGAGATCGCAACGACGGTACACCCCAAATGAATCGGCTTCGCCAGATTTCACCCGATGTGGGCAGGTTTATCGCACTTTTGGCGGCGACAGCCCCAGATGGTCGTTGTATTGAGATAGGAACGAGTGCTGGCTATTCTACGCTTTGGCTCGCTTTGGCTTGCCGAGCAACCAGCCGGAAGGTCACAACCTTTGAGATTCTCGGCGAGAAGGTCGAGCTTGCACGCTCGACTTTTGGTGTTGCTGGTGTTGGTGACATCGTTGAGCTTGTTCATGGCGACGCTCTAGAGTATCTATCGAATTTCCAGAACATCGCCTTTTGTTTTCTCGACTGTGAGAAGGAAATCTACGAGCGCTGTTATGAGGCGGTTGTGCCACGAATGGTTAAGGGCGGCGTCCTTGTAGCCGACAACGCAATTAATCATCAAGCGACATTGCAGCCCATGCTAGAACGAGCCTTGCACGATGATAGAGTTGACGTGCTTATTGTGCCGATTGGCAAGGGAGAGTTGGTTTGCAGAAGAATATGAGACAGCGGCCTAACACCGTACTGGAGCCAACGCCACTGCGCAAGAGCTTGAGAGCGGAAGTAATTTTAAGGACGCTTTTGATAAAGCAACAAAAAAACGCTTGCTAACAC
>CAVQCU010000074.1:0-17172 GCA_963710995.1 uncultured delta proteobacterium | reverse complement strand
AGGCCGATAAGGATGTGCTGAAAATCCAAAAACAGTATATGGACGGTTTGATTACCGATGGTGAACGGTATAATAAAGTTGTTGATATTTGGGCGCAGGCCACCGAGAAAATAGCTTCCGAAATGTTGAAAGGTATCAGCACCGAAGAAGTTCCTGCTGCTGACGGTAAAAAGCGTAAAATTGAAAGTTTCAACCCGATTTATATGATGGCCGATTCCGGCGCCAGAGGTTCTGCGGTGCAATTGAGACAATTGGCCGGTATGCGCGGATTGATGGCCAAGCCCTCAGGAGAAATTATTGAGACGCCTATCACAGCCAATTTCCGCGAAGGCTTGACAGTTCTGCAATACTTTATTTCCACCCACGGAGCGCGCAAAGGTTTGGCCGATACGGCATTGAAAACAGCGAACTCCGGTTATCTGACCAGAAGATTGGTTGATGTGGCGCAAGACTGTATCATTACCGAGCATGATTGTGAAACAGTTGATGGAGTTTATGTTTCCGCGCTTATGGAAGGCGGCGAAATTATCGAAACAGCCGGTGAGCGTGTGCTGGGTAGAGTTGCCTTGCAGGAAATTAAAGATCCATTTACCGGTGAAGTTATAGTTAAAGCCAATGAGGATATTGATGAAGCCTTGGCGGAAAAGATTGACCATTCCGGCATTGAAAGAGTTAATATTCGATCAGTTTTGACTTGCCGGGCTAAGCATGGCGTTTGCGCCATGTGCTATGGCCGCGATTTGGCTCATGGCCATCTGGTTAATATTGGTGAAGCGGTCGGTATTGTTGCGGCTCAATCCATTGGTGAACCGGGTACACAGTTGACCATGAGAACTTTCCATATCGGTGGAACAGCGAAATTTGACGAACATTCCACTCTGGAAGCGCGTCATGATGGTGTGATTAAGTTTGTTAATTTAACTACAGTGAAAACCAGAGAAGGTGATTTGGTTGTAATGAGACGTCATGGTGAAGTTCATGTTTTGGATGAACAAAAACGCAGTCGCGGCAAGTACCCCTTGTCTTATGGCGCCCATTTGAAAGTAAGTGATAATAGCATTGTTAAAAAAGGGCAATTAATTGCCGAATGGGATCCTTTCTCTATACCAATTTTGGCTGAAGTAGATGGCACAATTAAATTCGATGACATTATCGAAGGAAAAACGATGCAGGAGCAGGTTGATGAAGTTACCGGCCTGTCTCGTAAAATTATTGTCGAATTTAAAGGCGGAGATTTAAGGCCGCGTGTTTCGATCAAAGATAGCAAAGGGAAAACAGTCAAATTTGCCGACTCGAATTCTGTTGCCCGCTACCTTTTGTCTGTAGGAGTTAACATAGTTGTTACTGAAGGAGATCAAGTCCGTGCAGGAGATATTATTGCCAAAATTCCGCGTGAAACAACAAAAACTAAGGATATCACAGGTGGTTTGCCTCGTGTTGCCGAACTTTTTGAGGCTCGTAAGCCCAAAGATTTTGCTGTTATTAGCGAAATTAACGGTGTTGTCTCTTATGGCAAGGATGCCAAGGGTAAACGCAAGATAATTGTAACCCCGGAAGTTGGAGAAGAAAAAGAATACCTTATTGCCAAGGGCAAACATATCAGTGTTCAGGAAGGCGACCACGTTATACCGGGCGACGCTTTGATGTCTGGCGTAAACAATCCCCATGACCTTTTAGCCATTAAGGGTGAGAAAGAACTGGCTAGATATCTGGTTGATGAAGTGCAGGAGGTTTACCGTTTGCAGGGAGTTAAGATTAACGATAAACACATGGAAGTCATTGTTCGTCAAATGCTCCGCAGAGTTAAGGTAAGTGATCCGGGCGATACGGCTTTTATCGCTGATGAAAAAGTCGAGCGTTACCGTTTTCAGGAAGAGAACGAAAAGGTTGTAACTCAAGGTGGCCGTCCAGCAATAGGTGAACCGATGCTTTTGGGTATTACCAAAGCATCGCTGAGTACCCAGAGTTTTATTTCTGCTGCTTCATTCCAGGAAACTACTAAAGTGCTTACTGAAGCCGCACTTTCAGGTAAATCTGATTATTTAAGAGGTCTTAAAGAAAACGTTATTATGGGCAGATTGATAACGGCAGGTACTGGTCTGGTTATGTACCGGAAACTGGGTATTAAGATTGCAAATGACAATCCTGAGGTGAACGTAGAATAAGTTTAAATAAGCTAGAGAAAAGGCTTGACATATTTAAGCTGAATTGATAATTACCAGCGATTTGCTGCTATAGTCAAAATGAGAGCAGTGATTTAGTTTAGGAGGAAAATGCCGACGATAAGTCAATTGATTCGGAAAGGCCGAATCAAAGTACAAAAGAAAACAAATACACCGGCGCTGGCGGGTTCACCTCAACGTCGCGGTGTTTGTGTCAGGGTATATACGACGACACCAAAGAAGCCAAATTCAGCTTTGCGGAAAGTGGCCAGGGTTCGTCTCACCAGCGGGTATGAAGTTACTTCTTACATTCCGGGTATCGGTCACAACCTGCAGGAGCATTCAGTTGTTCTGGTACGTGGAGGCAGGGTTAAGGATTTGCCAGGTGTAAGGTATCATGTTGTAAGAGGTACGCTCGACACTGTGGGGGTACAAGACCGCAAACAGAGTAGATCAAAGTACGGTGCAAAAAAGCCAAGCTAGACGGAGATAATTAAATGCCGAGAAGACGGGAAGTCGAAAAAAGAGATATTTTGCCCGATCCCAAGTTTAATAATAAACTGGTAGCAAAATTTGTTAATTCCTTGTTAAAAAAAGGTAAAAAAAGCGTTGCGGAAAGTATTCTTTATGGTGCTTTTGACATTATCGAAAAGAAATTGAAAGAGCAACCTGTTGAACTTTTCGAAAAAGCGGTAAATAACGTAAAACCGGTAATTGAGGTAAAATCAAGACGTGTCGGTGGTTCTACTTACCAAGTGCCGACAGAAGTTGTGCCGGCGAGACGCACGGCGCTGGCAATTCGCTGGTTGATATCCAATGCTCAGGAGCGCACAGAAAAAACCATGCGCGAAAAGCTGTCCGGTGAATTGATCGATGCCGCCAACAACCGTGGCGGGGCGATCAAGAAAAAAGAAAGTGTGCATAAGATGGCTGAAGCAAATAAAGCTTTTGCTCATTATAAATTTTAACCATAAGGGAAATAATACTTACACGATAAGTGGAAACCATTCAAAGTTAAGGAGGTAAATTGACATGGCTAAAAAGAAATTTGAAAGGACTAAGCCGCATTTTAATATCGGAACAATCGGTCACGTTGATCACGGCAAGACAACATTAACGGCCGCAATTACCAAGCATTTGGCGAAAAAAGGTTTTGCGGAATTCAGGCCTTTCGATTCAATTGATAATGCTCCCGAAGAAAAAGAACGCGGAGTTACGATTAATATTGCCCATGTGGAATATGAAACGGAAGCAAGGCATTACGCTCACGTTGATTGCCCCGGTCATGCTGACTACATTAAGAATATGATTTCCGGTGCGGCGCATATGGATGGAACGATTCTGGTTGTGGCCGCCTCCGATGGTCCCATGCCTCAAACAAGAGAACATATCCTCCTTGCCCGACAGGTGCAGGTTCCTTACATTGTTGTTTATCTAAATAAAGTTGATTTGGTTGATGATCCTGAGCTTTTAGATCTGGTTGAACTAGAATTAAGAGAACTTTTAACCCAGTATGAATTTCCCGGTGATGATATTGCAATCATTCGCGGGTCGGCGCTGAAAGCGCTGGAAGCCGAGGATGGTAATTCTCCCGATGTCAAATCTATTTGGGAACTTTTGACTGCTATGGATAAAATCCCACAGCCGAAACGTGATACCGATAAACCTTTCCTGATGCCGGTCGGTGATGTTTTCACCATTTCAGGTCGTGGTACCGTTGTTACAGGTAGAGTAGATAGAGGTATTGTCAAGATTGGTGAGGAAGTGGAAATCATCGGTATCAGGCCAACTATTAAGACTGTTGTTACCGGTGTGGAAATGTTCCGCAAAACCCTTGACGAAGGCCGTGCTGGCGATGATGTCGGTTTACTTATAAGAGGAATTAAACGCGAGGATGTAGAAAGAGGGCAAGTTGTCGCCAAACCCGGTTCCATTACCCCTCATACAAAATTTGAAGCTGCTGTTTACGTATTGACCAAGGAAGAAGGCGGCAGGCATACGCCATTCTTCTCCGGCTATCGCCCTCAGTTTTACTTCCGTACAACCGATGTAACCGGAGTGGCAACTTTGCCCGAAGGCATAGAAATGGTTATGCCCGGAGATAATGTTAAAATGTCGATAGAGTTGATTATGCCCATTGCCATGGAAGAGCAACTAAGATTCGCTATTCGCGAGGGTGGAAGAACTGTAGGTGCTGGAGTCGTAAGCAAGGTTATTGAATAGAAACAGGGAATAGGTTATCCGATCAATGAAAGAACAAAAGATTAGAATTCGTCTCAAAGCTTACGATTATAAACTTTTAGATCGTTCCGTAGAAGAAATAGTGGAAACGGCAAAAAGAACCGGTGCGCGTGTTGCCGGTCCTATCCCTATCCCTACCGAAATCAATAAGTATTGCGTAAATCGTTCACCGCATGTGGACAAAAAATCTCGCGAGCAGTTTGAAATCAGAACACATAAAAGATTGATTGATATCGTCGGTCCTACTCAAGCCACAGTGGACGCTTTGATGAAATTAGATCTCTCGGCTGGAGTGGATGTAGAAATAAAAGCGTAGACATGCTTTTTGAGTGTTGGGAGATGGTATCGAATCATGGCCATTCTTCAAAGTGAAGATTATTGACTTATATTAAAAAATTGGAATATTAGATGAGTAAGGGAATTATTGGAAAAAAATTGGGAATGACTCAAGTGTTTGCAGATGATGGCGCAACCGTCGGTGTAACCGTTGTTGAAGTGGAACCGTCAGTTATCGTGCAGGTAAAAACAAAAGATAAGGATGGATACGATGCCATTCAACTTGGTTACGGCAGAACTAAACAAAAAAACGTAACGAAGCCATTACAGGGTCATTTTAACAAAGCTAATAAAGGATTTTTCCGTAATCTAAAAGAATTTCAAGCCGAATCGGGAAAATATGAAGCCGGACAGGAAATTACTGCTGACCTTTTTCAAGTTGGTGATTTCGTCGATGTGGTTGGCACTTCCAAAGGCAAGGGTTTTGCAGGTGTTGTCAAGAGACATGGGTTTGGCGGTGGCAGGGCCACGCATGGTTCTATGCATCATCGGGCGCCGGGTTCCATTGGTGCCAGTGCCGATCCAGCGCGTGTATTCAAGGGCACAAGAATGGGTGGTCAAATGGGCAATGTCCGTAAAACTATCCAAAATATACAAGTATGGCAGGTTCGTTCCGATAGAAATTTGCTTTTGTTGAAAGGTTCGGTTCCCGGCAGCGAAAACGGGTTTATATTAATTACAAAAGCCAAGAAAAAAAGTGCTTAAGTCACATCTGGAGTTATAAAAATGGCAGTTGCAGATGTTTTTGATATAGAAAAAAAGAAAGTTGCTCAAGTTGATTTGAATGACGCTGTGTTTGGCGCTGAAGTCAACGAAGCTATTATATACGATGTAGTAAAAATGCAATTGGCGTCACGCCGTTCCGGCACTGCTTCTACTAAAACAAGAAGTGATGTCAGTGGCGGCGGGAAAAAACCATGGCGCCAAAAAGGAACAGGCCGGGCCAGAGCAGGAACCACAAGATCACCTATTTGGCGGGGTGGAGGGATTGTTTTCGGACCACATCCCCGGGATTATTCTTACAGCATACCTAAGAAGGTACGTAAAAAAGCTATAATATCTGCGCTGAGCATGAAATTTAAAGAAGATAAAATGCTGATTCTGAAAGATTTTCCGATGGAGAAAATCAGTACGCGTATATTTAAAGGTGTTTTTGATCTATTCAGCCTGAAAAAAGCGCTTTTTATTTTAGATGACAAGAATGAGGTTTTGCTGAAGTCGTCGCGAAATATAAAAAATGTTAAGATGATCAGATCAGAGGGTATTAATGTTTATGACATTTTAAATCATGAACATTTAATCCTTCTTGAACCCTCTGTAAAGAAGATTGAGGGAGCATTGCTGGCATAATGGAAATACATCAAATTATAAAAAAAATACTAGTTACGGAAAAAAGTACCGATGCACGGGATAAATCGAATAAATATTTTTTTGAAGTCAATCGCAACGCAAACAAAGTGGAAATCAGCGAAGCAGTGGAAAAGCTGTTTAAAGTCAAGGTTGCCGATGTTCGCGTTATGCACGTTTTAGGAAAAAAGAAAAGAATAGGCCGGATTATGGGACAAAAGAGTTCTTGGAAGAAAGCGATAGTGACTTTAGCTGCCGGCAGCCGTATCGAAATTGCTGAAGGCGTATAAGAACTGGTTTAAGGATTAGGCTAATGGGAATTATTAAGTATAAACCAACGTCACCGGGCAGAAGATTTCAGAGTGTTGCTGATTTTGCAGAGATTACTTCTGCTGAACCAGTGAAAAGCCTGTTGAAACCATTGAAGAGGACAGGTGGCCGCAATTGCTATGGCAGAATTACAGCCCGGTTTATTGGCGGCGGTCATAAACGTAAATATCGCGTAATAGATTTTTGCCGCAACAAGACGGATATTCCGGCCAAGGTTGCTGCAATCGAATATGATCCGAACAGATCGGCAAGAATTGCACTGCTCAACTATCGTGACGGCGAAAAAAGATATATTGTTGCACCAGAGCAGGTTAATGTTGGAGATGTAATAATCAGTGGTGATAAGGCGGATATTAAGCCAGGGAATGCTGTTCCTTTAAAGTACATACCTTTGGGTTCGTTAATTCATAATGTGGAATTAAAGGTTGGCCGCGGTGGTCAATTGATCAGATCTGCCGGAGCTTACGGCCAATTAATGGCAAAAGAAGAAAGTTATGCTCAAGTCCGTCTTCCATCAGGTGAAGTGCGTAAAGTATTTATTGAGTGTATGGCTACCATTGGGCAGGTAGGAAACAATGATCATGAAAATATTAGTGTCGGTAAGGCTGGACGAAAGCGGTGGTTAGGGAAAAAGCCACATAATCGCGGTGTCGTTATGAACCCGGTTGATCATCCGATGGGCGGTGGTGAAGGCAAGTCATCAGGCGGAAGACATCCCTGTACACCATGGGGTGTGCCGACAAAGGGTCACAAAACACGAAAGAATAAGAGAACTGATAAATATATTGTTAAGAGAAGGGGTTAAAAAAGCGTGGCACGTTCGATCAAAAAAGGTCCATATATTGAAGAAAGGTTGCTTGCCAGGGTCAGAAAAATGGAGACCGAGAGCAGCAAGAATGTTATCAAGACTTGGTCGCGGCGTTCAACCATAACACCGGAACTAATTGGTTACACATTTGCTGTACATAATGGGAAAAAATTCATTCCGGTTTATGTGACAGAGAATATGGTAGGGCATAAGCTCGGTGAGTTTGCGCCGACGAGGATTTTTTATTCGCATTCAGGTGATCGGAAGACGAAAGTCCGCGTTTAGAACTTAAAACATGGCGGATACGTTTGGGGTTGATAAACATGGAAGCAAAAGCAGTTGCAAAATATATAAGAATGTCACCGCAGAAAGTCAGGCTGGTGGTTGATTTAGTAAGAGGGAAAAAGGTGCAGGAAGCACGCAATATTCTTCTTTACACCAGAAAATATGCAGCAGGTATTGTTGCGAGTGTCCTAAAATCCGCTGTTGCCAATGCTGCCCAAAATCCTAACATTGACGAAAAAACTCTTTACGTTAAAGAAATCTTCGTGGATCAGGGACCGACATTAAAACGTTGGCGGGCCAGAGCACAAGGAAGAGCGGCGGGAATTAAAAAGAAAAGTTCACATATTACAGTTGTTTTGGACGAAATGTAAGGAGGTACGATATTGGGTCAGAAGGTTAACCCGGTAGGATTACGATTAGGTTACATTAAAAAGTGGCAATCAGTATGGTTCGCCGATAAAAAATATAGTGAGTTGTTGCATGAGGATTTGCAGATCAGAAAGTACCTCAAGAAAAAGCTGTATCATGCAGGAATTTCTAAAATTGAGATTGAACGGGCGGCTAATAAAGCCAAGGTAAATATTTACTCGGCGAGACCTGGTGTAATTATCGGGAAAAAGGGCTCCGAGATCGAAAAGCTGAAATCGGAAATAGAAAAATTTTCGCAAGCGGAAATCATCATCAATATTTTAGAAGTTCGTAAACCGGAAGTCGATGCCCAACTTGTGGCGGAAAATGTTGCCATGCAATTGGAAAGAAGAGTTGCGTTTCGTCGCGCGATGAAAAAATGTGTCGGTTACGCCTTAAAATTTGGTGCTAAGGGAATAAAAATAGCTTGTTCCGGGAGATTAGGCGGTGCGGAAATGTCGCGGTCGGAATGGTATAGGGAAGGTCGCGTGCCACTGCATACTTTACGTGCGGATATTGATTATGGGTTTATCGAAGCGCATACGGCTTACGGATTGATAGGTGTTAAGGTTTTTATTTTCCATGGAGAAATTTTACCGACGAAGAATGAAAAAAAATAATGTTCTTCTTGCCTGCCGGTTTACTTGTCTAACTTATGCCGAGTAAGGAATTATGTAGTTGGGAACAACGGGAGTTTTAGTTTATGTTAATGCCGAAAAGGGTAAAATACAGAAAGTTGCAAAAAGGCCGAATGGGAGGCAAAGCAACAAGAGGAAGTTCGATTGCTTTTGGTGAATATGGATTGCAGGCTGCGGAATGCGGCTGGATCACCGCCAGACAAATCGAAGCCGCGCGTATCGCGATGACCCGTCATGTCAAACGTGGCGGTAAGATTTGGATAAGAGTATTTCCTCATAAATCCGTGACGAGTAAACCCGCCGAAACCCGCATGGGTAAAGGAAAGGGCGCTCCCGAAGGTTGGGTAGCCGTGGTTAAACCCGGTTCAGTTCTTTACGAAATGGAAGGTGTAACTAGAGAAGTCGCCAAAGAAGCATTTCGCCTGGCAGCGCACAAATTATCTATTGCCACTAAGTTTTTATCAAGGGAGATATCTGATGAAAATTAAAGAAATCAGAGTTCTCGGTATCAACGAGCTTAAACAAAAGAGTGGTGAATTAATGGAAGAACTTTTCCGGTTGAAGATTCGACATGCATCCGGGCAGTTGGAATCAACAGTGATGCTGGGACGCTTCCGCAAGGATATCGCCCGTATCAACACGGTGCTGAAGGAAAAGGAGGCTGCAAGTTAACATGGCTGAGAAGGGGAATAAACGCACTATTAAGGGCGTAGTGATAAGTGGTAAAATGGATAAAACAATCGTGGTTAAAGCCGAACGTTTAGTAAAACATCCTGTTTTTCATAAGTATGTGCGCAAACATGTTAAGTACAAGGCCCATGATGAGCAAAATCAATGCAAGTTGGGAGATACCGTTCTGATTATTGAGGCGAGACCGTTGAGTAAAGAAAAACGCTGGCGGATGCTGGAAATTCTGGAGAAAGCAAAATAGACAGACTTGCCTTCAGGCAAGCAGTTTAATGGGGTTTTTTTATGATTCAGATGCAGACCATACTAAATGTTGCGGATAATTCCGGTGCCAAGAAGGTTGCTTGTATTAAAGTGCTTGGTGGATCGAAGCGGCGTTATGCAAGTTTGGGTGATATTATTGTGGTTTCGGTAAAAGAAGCAATTCCGAATTCCAAGGTAAAAAAAGGCGACGTGATGAAGGCGGTTATAGTGCGTACTGTCAAAGAAGTAAAAAGGCCGGACGGTTCTTATCTGAAGTTTGATGACAACTCGGCGGTTTTAATTTCCAATCAGTTGGAACCAGTCGGGACAAGAATTTTTGGACCTGTTGCTCGTGAATTGAGAGCAAAACAGTTCATGAAGATTATATCTCTATCTCCAGAGGTTTTGTAAAAATGTTTTGCAGAGGAAGAAAATGAGTTTAAGCAAATTGAAAAAAGGGGATATGGTTAAAATTCTTGCTGGTAAAGATAAAGGAAAAACCGGTAAAGTATTGACGATTATTCCCGAGAAAGACAGAATAGTAATAGAGAAAGTTAATTTGATTAAGAAACATAAAAGGCCTGATCAGAAAACTAAGGGCGGCATCGTAGAAAAAGAGGGATCGATTCATATATCTAAAGTTGGATTGTTGTGTAATAAATGCAATACAGCGGTGAGGATAAAAAGCAAGGTCCTTGAAGGTGGGAAAAAGGTACGTCTCTGTAGCAAATGCAATGACGTAATCAATGTGGGTTAGAGGAAAATGGCAAGATTAAAGGATTATTATTCAAAAACAGTAGTTCCTGCTCTGATTAAGGAGTTTAATTACAAAAATCCGATGCAAGTTCCCAAGATGGAAAAGATTGTCATCAACATGGGTCTTGGCGAAGCCATTCAAAATGTAAAAATTATTGATGGTGCCGTGCAGGAGTTGGCTGCAATTACCGGACAAAAACCGATAATAAACAAGGCAAAGAAATCCATAGCGACGTTTAAGTTAAGGCAGGGTGTGCCTATTGGCTGCTCAGTTACCTTACGAAAAAACAATATGTATGAGTTTTTTGATCGCTTGGTCAATGCCGCCCTACCCAAGGTAAGAGATTTCCGCGGTATATCTCTCAATGCATTTGACGGCAGGGGAAATTTTTCCATTGGTTTACAGGAACAAATTATTTTTCCTGAAATTGAATACGATAAGGTGGAAAAAGTCAAGGGAATGAACATCACTATCGTGACTACGGCGAAAACTGATGACGAAGCTAGGCTTTTACTAAAGCTGATGGGTGTACCTTTTAAGCATTAAATAAGGAAGTTCCGGAGGAATTTGGCGTGGCAAAGAAGTCATTAATTGCAAAAGCGAAAAGAGAGAATAAATTTTCGGTCAGAGAATATAACCGTTGCCCGCTTTGCGGCCGGCCGCGGGCATATTACAGAAAATTTGATATGTGTAGAATTTGTTTACGGAAACTTTCCTTGCAGGGAGAACTTCCCGGGGTAATAAAATCGAGTTGGTAACTTTAGTTTAAGGAGAAAAATGCATGGGAATGACGGATCCTATTGCCGATATGTTGACTAGAATCAGGAATGCGAATAAGGCTCGTTTCAAAACGGTTATTATTCATATGTCCCAGATGAACATTAATATTGCCAAAGTATTGAAGAAGGCGGGGTACATCAATACTTATGATAAGATAAAAAATGAAAAGGGACAGCAGATGTTAGAAATAATTCTTAAATATCCCGATGCCAAGCGTACTGTGATTACAAATATTAAAAGAGTTAGTAAGCCGGGGCGCAGGGTTTATGTTGCTTCTGATAGCATTCCTAAAGTTTTAAATGGTTTTGGAATTTCTATTCTCTCAACTTCAAGCGGTGTTATTACTGATGCAGAAGCCAGAGAATTGAATGTTGGTGGTGAAGTTCTTTGTAACGTTTGGTAATTTGAATAAATGATGTTAAGCAGGAGCGCTTGTTCATGTCGAGAATAGGTAAAAAACCGATAGTTTTTCCCAAAAACATTAAAATCAGCCAAAGTGCCGATATCGTTAAAGTGGAAGGGCCCAAAGGGATTCTTTCTTCTAAATTGCCGGAAGGTATTACTCTGACAATAGGTGACGGTAGCATGGTGGTTGAAAGAAAATCAGAAGAAATACTCGCGCGGTCTTATCATGGTTTAGCTAGAACATTAATAGCAAACATGGTGAATGGCGTCAGCACTGGCTTTGAAAAAAAAATGGAGATATCCGGAGTAGGTTATCGTGCCGAACTTAGTGAAAACAGCTTGAAGTTTATTTTAGGTTTTTCCAGCCCGGTACAATACGATATTCCCAAGGGAATAGACATTAAGGTGGACAAACAAGTTAATATAGTTGTCTCTGGGATTGATAAACAATTAGTTGGCAGGGTTGCGGCGGAAATCAGATCGTTGAAAAAGCCGGAGCCTTACAAGGGCAAGGGCATTAAGTATGCTGACGAGTATATTAAACGTAAAGCTGGAAAATCGGCTGAGCGCGCTTAATTAAGTAAGTAAAAAATTATATTGTCATAAAGAGGTGGAACATTGGCTTCCAAAAAGACATTAAAGATTAGGGAAAAGAGAGCAAAAAGAATAAGGGGCAAGATTACCGGAACACAAGAAAAGCCTCGTCTTTCCGTATTCCGGAGTGATAAGCATATTTATGTTCAAGCCATCAATGACGCACAGGCGAGTACCTTGGCAACGGCATCTACTTTGTGCAAAGAGTTAGCCTCAAAGATCAAAGGCAAGAAAAAAGTAGATGTTGCAAGGGAAGTGGGTAAGTTAATTGCAATACGCTTACAATCTCTGGGTGTGAATAAAGTCATTTTTGATAGAGGAAGTTTCCTCTATCATGGTCGCGTAAAGGCATTAGCAGACGCTGCACGGGAAAATGGTCTTAAATTTTAATTGTAGTACATAATACTCGATAATAAAGGAAGAATCGTTGGATAAGAGAGCGGATAAGAGAGAGATGAAAGATGCGGAGTTCCTTGACCGAGTTGTTGCCATTAACAGAACGGCAAAAGTAGTCAAGGGTGGCAGACGGTTCCGTTTTAGTGCTATTGTAGTTGTCGGCGATGGCAAGGGGATGATCGGTACGGGGCTGGGGAAGGCTCATGAAGTGCCAGAAGCTATTCGTAAGGGGATGGATATGGCTAAAAAAAATATGGTGAAAGTTGCCGTTTTAGCAAAGACGATTCCTTACGAAGTAATAGGTCGCTCCGGCGCAGGAAAAGTTCTATTGAAACCGGCGTCCGAAGGAACCGGGTTGATTGCCGGAGGCGCTGTAAGAGCAGTATTGGAAGTTGCCGGTGTCCATAATATTTTGACGAAGTGCCTTGGATCTCATAATCCACATAATTTGGTAAAAGCAACTCTTGATGGCCTTTGCCAGTTGAAAGATCCAGCGGAAGTTGCCGCGCAAAGGGGCAAGTAGTCTTATCAATTATTCGATGAGGTAGCTTAAAGTGGGTAAAATGTTAAAAATTAAAAAAGTGAAAAGTGAAATAGGCCGTCCTGAAAAGCAAAGAAAAATTTTAAGAGGAATGGGCCTGATTAAATTAAATAGCACTGTAACTTTAGTTGATACTCCGCAGACCCGCGGTATGATAAATAAAGTTATCCATTTAGTTTCTGTAGAAGAGTCAAAGGAGTAGGATATGAATTTGAGTACGCTTACGGTTCCGGCCGGTGCTACTAAAAAGAGAAAGCGGGTTGGTCGTGGTGATGCTTCCGGCCAAGGCGGAACATCCGGCAGAGGCGATAAGGGACAAAAGGCCCGTTCCGGTGGAAAGGTAAGAGCCGGGTTTGAAGGTGGGCAAATGCCGATGGCTCGTAGATTGCCGAAGCGGGGTTTCCGTAATCCTTTCCATGAAAAATTTGTTGCAGTAAATCTTATCGATTTGTGCCGAAAATTCAGTAAAGGTGCAGTGATTGATGAAGCAGCTCTTTTGGCCAGCGGTATTGTGAAGAAAAAAGGCAATGACATCAAAATTCTGGCCAAGGGCGAAATTGATTTTCCCGTCACTGTAAAAATAGCCAGAATTAGTCAAGCCGCAAAAGACAAAATTACCGCCGCCGGCGGTTCAATAGAAGAGGTAATATAATTTGTTAGAAGGGCTGGGCAGCGTATCCAAAATTCCGGAATTGCAAAGAAGAATATTATTTACTATCCTTCTTTTAGCTGTTTATCGGGTTGGTGTATATATCCCAACTCCGGGAATTGATAATGTAGCTTTATTGGCTTATTTTGAACAGGCAAAAGGTTCCTTATTTGGCTTGATGGACATGTTTGCCGGCGGTGCTTTTAGTCATTTTTCCATTTTTGCCTTGGGCATTATGCCTTATATTAGTGCTTCAATTATTCTGCAGTTATTAACTATTGCCGTCCCTCATTTGGAGAGACTTTCTAAAGAAGGCGAAACTGGACGGCGCAAAATTACGCAATACACCCGCTACGGAACAGTTCTTTTAAGTATGATTCAAGGTTTTGGTATTGCTTACGGTTTGCAACAAATGGCTGGTCCCTCAGGTTCCCCCATTGTTTTGCAGTCGGGCTGGTCATTTATAATGATAACAGTTATTACCTTGACCTCCGGCACGGCCTTTATTATGTGGCTTGGCGAAACGATTACGGAAAAAGGAGTTGGCAACGGTATATCGCTGATAATTTTTGCCGGTATTGTTTGCCGCATGCCGGCAGCAATTGGCAATACATACAGACTGGCTACTGCCGGTGAACTAGGCATATTAGTAATTTTGTTAATTACCGTACTAATGATATTAGTAGTAGGAGCCATCGTTTTTGTGGAAGCTGGACAACGCCGCATTCCGGTGCAATATGCTAAAAGAATAGTAGGTCGTAAAATGTATGGTGGACAAACCACACATTTACCTCTTAAGGTAAATACATCAGGAGTCATTCCTCCGATTTTTGCTTCTTCGGTGATAATGTTTCCGGCAACCATTGCTACTTTCGCGCATGAAGGTTGGATAAAAAATATTGCCGGATATTTAGTTCCTGGTAGACTTGGTTATGAAGTTCTTTATGTGGCTTTTATTTTTTTCTTCTGCTTTTTTTATACGGCAGTCACCTTTAAGCCGGATGATGTTGCCGAAAATATGAAAAAATTTGGTGGCTATGTTCCAGGGATTAGGCCAGGGAAAAAAACTGCTGAGTATATTGAAAACGTATTGGAAAAACTAACTTTTAGCGGGGCTATTTATGTTTCCATGGTTTGTGTACTGCCCAGCGTTTTAATTTCTCAATTGAATGTTCCTTTTTATTTTGGCGGCACGGCACTGCTGATTGTTGTGGGCGTAGCAATGGATACAGCCAGTCAAATTGAGTCACATTTACTTACAAGACAATACGAAGGGTTCATGAAAAAAGGGCATATTGCCCGTAGGAGATAACGGAAGATTGGTTAATGGATGATGGTAATTTTAAAGCTTCCGGAGGAAATCGAGAAGGCGAGAGCAAGTAATCGTATCGTTGCCGAGGTTTTAAGTAAGCTAAGAGAAAAAGTAAAGCCCGGTGTAAGAACAAGAGAACTGGATAAATTTGCCGAGGAAATTACGAAAAAAAGGGGAGCAAAACCGGCATTTAAAGGTTACCGTGATTATCCTTATTCTCTATGCGTTTCAATAAATGAAGTTGTAGTGCACGGTATGCCTTCAGATCGGGTGTTGATGGAAGGCGATATTGTGGGGCTTGATTTTGGTGTTTATTATCAGGGCTTTTTCGGCGATGCAACTATAACGTTGCCAGTAGGTAAAGTAGCGGAGAAAGCACTTCGGCTTATACAAGTTACTAAACAAAGCTTATATGCAGGCATAGCACAAGCTAAGGGTGGTAACAGGTTGGGTGATATATCTGCAGCTGTGCAGGTTACGGTGGAAGATGCAGGTTACTCGGTAGTGCGGGATTTTGTTGGCCATGGAATAGGTAAAAATCTGCACGAAGATCCACAGATTCCCAATTTTGGGAAAAAAGGACGCGGGATTGAACTGAAGAGCGGGATGATTTTGGCCATTGAGCCGATGGTCAATGAAGGAAAATATAAGGTACAAATATTGCCGGACGGTTGGACGGTGGTCACAAAAGATGGAAGCTTATCGGCTCATTTTGAGCACTCGGTAGCAATTACTGATAACGGGCCAGAGATTTTAAGTAAATTGAATTAAATTTACGCTTAATTGCAACTGGTTGTAAATTTTTAAACGGGAATATAGATAATAAAGTATGGCCAAAGAGGAAGCAATTGAAGTTGAAGGTCGGGTCCTTGAACCCCTACCAAATGCCATGTTCCGGGTAGAGCTTGAAAATGGGCATAAGGTTTTAGCTCATATTTCCGGTAAAATGCGCATGCATTTCATCAAAATACTTCCAGGGGATAAAGTAACGGTAGAACTTTCGCCTTATGATTTAACCCGGGGCCGAATTACTTATAGGACGAAGTAAAAATATTTTTTTACTGAGAATGAGGAGTTGAAATCGTGAAAGTAAGATCGTCTGTGAAAAAAATATGCGAGAAGTGTAAGATTGTTAAACGCAAAGGTGTTTTGCGGGTAATTTGTGAAAATCCTAAGCATAAACAACGTCAGGGCTAGTTTTTAATATTCAGGAGGTTATAGGTGGCACGAATTTCAGGTGTTGATTTACCGAAAAATAAAAGAATGGAAGTTGCTTTAACGTATATTTATGGCATTGGCCAGACAAAGGCAAAGCAAATCCTGAAAAATGCGAGCGTCAGTCCGGATACAAGAACGGACGAGCTGGCCGACTCGGAAATATCAGCAATTAGAAATATAATTGATAAAGATCAAAGGGTTGAAGGCGACCTGCGCAGGGATGTTTCCATGTCTATTAAACGTTTGATGGATATTGGCGCTTATCGTGGGTTGCGGCATCGTAAGGGACTACCTGTTAGGGGACAGAGAACTCATACGAATGGCCGTACAAGAAAAGGTCCGCGGCGGGCTATTGCAGGCAAGAAAAAAGCAATTTAATTATTCTGAGCTGGAGGCAAAATGGTTAAGGCAGTCAGAAAAACTGGCAAGAAAAAAGAAAAGAGAAATATTACCGAAGGGGTTGCACATATTCAATCCACTTTTAATAATACAATTGTTACAATAACTGATTTGAGTGGTAATGTAATTGCATGGTCGTCATCCGGTTTACAGGGTTTTAAGGGGTCGCGTAAAAGTACTCCTTTTGCCGCACAAATGGCTGCGGAAGATGTTGTGCGTAAAGCCAAGGAACAGGGAATGCGTAAGGTGCAAGTGTATATAAAAGGTCCCGGCGCCGGCAGAGAATCGGCATTGCGATCATTGCAGCTGGCCGGGCTTACTATTACGATGATTCGCGATGTGACGCCTGTTCCGCATAATGGATGCAGGCCGCCGAAGCGTCGCAGAGTATAACAGAACAGTAAATTACGAATAATAATTGGAGAATAAGGGAGGCTTTTTTGGCAAGATATACAGATTCCTCATGTAGATTGTGTCGCCGTGAAGGATTAAAACTCTTTTTTAAAGGCGATAGGTGCTATTCGGAAAAATGCTCCTTCGAGAGAAGGGATTATGTTCCGGGAGATCATGGTCAGGTGCATAAAAAACAACGTTCTGATTATGGTGTTCAGTTGCGAGAGAAGCAAAAGCTAAAAA
>CAVQCU010000073.1:0-7030 GCA_963710995.1 uncultured delta proteobacterium | reverse complement strand
TAACTGCGTTATATCATCCAATACCAATGGGTAGACTCCCAAGCGTGGCAAAGAAAAAATTATAATATAATCTGCCCAAAAAAGAAACCTCCTGTTAATGAGAAATAAAGCTCGCTCAAGCTTAAACTCAAAAATAGGAGGTCTCCCATGTGTGGTTGCGTAGACGATAGCAGGCTGGAACAATTTCGTCAATTCAGAAAAGAAGTTAGAGGGTCAAACGATTATCTGATTGTAGGGATCGACGTCGCCAAGGACAAACACCATGCTTTTTTCGGAACGGCAACGGGAAAGACATTGTTAAGGCGATTGATCTTTGACAACACAATAGAGGGATTTAACAAGTTGCTGGATCAGACCAAAGCGATTCAAGTAACCCATAAGCTCAAGAAGGTTGTCTTTGGATTAGAGCCGACAGCGAATTACCACAAGCCGCTTGGAGAGCATCTAATCCGATGTGCAAAGATGGTGGTTTTGGTTTCCGGAGTGTCTGTCAAACGCAACAGAGGACTTTTGGACGGAAGATGGGACAAACATGACGATAAAGACGCCGCCAATGTTGCCGACTTGATATCCCAGGGCAAGTGCCAGTTTTATGAATACCCGGTCATGGGGATTCGGGATCTTCGTGATCTGCTGATGCTCAAACGTAAACTTCGGAAGCAGGAGCACGGTTACCAGGTTCGGATACGCAATCAGCTAATCGCCCAGTTTTTTCCGGAATTAGACCGTTATAGCGGATATGCGGAGACCGAAGCCATTGTCCGCTGGTGCTTGGACCCTTCGGAAATAGCGGGACTTGAAAATGACCAGTTTGAAACCATCGTATCATCCGGCAAACAAACCTTGGCGAAGAAAAAGCGTTTAGACGACATTAAGAAGCTGGCGATTGCATCTATTGGATGCCAGATGGGCGAAGGCGCCAATTTTGACGCGAAAATCATGGTGGAGGGATTGCGGTATATCCGGAAAGCGATCAAAGCAACAGAGGATAAAATAGAAGAGACTTGCCAACAGTTCCGGGAATATTCCTGCCTGCTGACCATTCCCGGTTTTGGTCCTGATGTATCATCCAAGGTTTTGGGCGCTTTGGGAAACCCGCATCGGTTTTTCAATCAGAAACAAGTGCTGAAAACAGCAGGGCTGGACCTCAGCGCAAATCGCAGCGGCAAAACATCAAAAAATGCCGTGCCAGTGATTTCCAAGCAGGGAAAAGCGGATTTACGATATGCTTTATATCAGGCGGCCTGGATTGCCACGACCCGGAATAAAAACTTCATGGCGTATTTTGCTGAACAGCTGCAAGGACGGGAGAAAGAAAAAGGCATCAAAACTAAGCGCTGGGTCAAGTTATCGGCCAAGCTTTTGATTATTGCATGGACTCTAATGAAAAAACAGGAGGCTTTCGATATTCGATATTTGAGTCAGGTATAACGAAATATATTTTCCCCTGAAGCGAGCTCGATCAACTGCGTTGAGGCCGATGGACCTCGGGAAAGACAATGAAGAGCCGCTCACTTACTTTAAAATCTGGATAAGGGATGATGGGTGTTGCCGCAAGCTGCGGCAAATACCGGATACTGATAACGATGAGATTTAAAGTGCACTTACGGTGGGCACCAGGGAACTTAAAACATCACGTCTGCCTGTCAGGCCAAGGGCAGACGTGTATCTAAAAAAAGGCCAATACTTTAATTGATGGAAATTATTACTTTTTTAAAATGCAATCTTTTCTCTTGACAGGAATCAAGATAGGATGTCTTTCAAACCCTTTCCGGCTTTAAATACAGGAACCTTCTTTGCGGCTATTTTAATGGCTTTGCCTGTCTGGGGATTCCTGCCGGTGCGGGCTTTTCTCTTGCTAACACGAAATGTACCAAATCCAACAAGTGTAATGGTGTTACCTTTTTTGAGTGCTTTCTGGATTGCTGCAAATGTTGCATCTACTGCTAACCCCGCTTCTTTCTTGCTGCACGTAACTTTTGCCACTTCCTCGATCAAATCAGATTTGTTCATTTGGTGACCTCCTGTTTTTTATAATTATTGTTTTAATATACATTCTACTTTGCTGTAAATCAATTGGAATCATGCCGATAAATGCAGATTAATATTTAAGATGAGGAATGATTTTTAAGGATAACTTCCTGTAAGGTTGAAAATTCATTTCCAATCGTGTATACAATCTTTCAATCAATAATCTTTATATAAGTGCGGCAGGTAATCTCTAGTAAATTAGTTGGGGTGTCATATCGTAATTTTGCGGCGTGTAGGTTTTTATACGGATACATATAGATATAGTTAAGTGCTAAGAAGTGGACACAAATATGAAGGATTGGTTACGCACTGGCATTTCGTTTGGGCTCACATCAGCCGTCATCTCTACACTTGGACTGATGGTAGGTCTGCACTCTGGCACAGGTTCAAAGACAGTCGTTCTCGCAGGTGTTTTAACAATTGCCATTGCCGACGCATTCGCCGATGCTCTTGGCATTCATATTTCAGAAGAATCAGAAAACGTTCACACAACAAGACAAATCTGGAACACCACTATCGCAACGTTCATGACAAAATTCTTTTTCACTTTGACTTTCATAGTCCCGGTGTTTTTTCTTCCTCTCTTCACGGCAATAATAGTAAGTCTCGTGTGGGGGTTTTCCATTCTTACAGTTCTTAGCTACTTAATTGCAAAAGCTCAGGGTAAGCGACCATGGAAAATAATTGTCGAGCATGTCCTGATAGCCATCGTTGTAATTGCAATCACCCATTTGGTCGGAGACTGGGTGGCTACACTCGGAACATTAACCTGAACTATTAACCGGTTCCAAAACGACGGTCTGAATCTCGTGCCTGAGCAGAAACGCAACTTTCTTTCTATCTGTAATCCTCAATTCTAAAAACTACTCTCTGCTGAAACTAGATAGGTGAAATCAACAATCAAAATATTCTCTTGTTTCCAAGAAAATTAAAGTTCAGACCAAATCAGAAATCCATTTGACGCCTACCATCGCCATTACGAAGCAGAGACTTACGTCTATTGCTTGGTCTTTGTCTGCGGTTTGTCGGCAGTAGAGGAAAAGTCTTCATGTTCCTGCTGTTCTCATCGACGTATTTCTTGATGTCGACAAAAGTCTTCAGAAGTTTTTCCACCTGTTCCTGAAGCATTGTTGAAAAGCTGTTGCCATAGGATGTGTTTTGCAAATAATCCATCTGTTATTACCTCCTTTGGAATAGTATTCCCAACCCTTACTGGTGAGGCCAGGTAGTTTGACTCTCTTGTTTCTTAGCTAGTAAGTTGCCTCAACGAGCAATAAATGCAAATAGCCTGCCAATAGCAGAAGGAAAATCAGTGATTTGTATTTATCATTTAATAACAGATGGTTAGATTAATAAAAGAAAACGACGAAAAAGTATGCAATAATTCGCTTGGCCTCAGTATTTGGTGGAGCCTCAGCATATTGAGGGATACTTTAAAGGGATGTGGATAGTTCGCCGGATGTTTGTCGTCGGGCATGAAGAGTGTTTATTACGGATTGAGGTCCTGCATTTTTGTCGGTGCATACGATTTATGAGTTACGTGAAGAAATATTTGGCCTTGCACAAGACATCAATCAATTTCTAAATCCATTAACGCGTCCCATCGCCATTGCCAAATCGAAAAATATTAAATTTTAACTTTCATAAAATTAACTTACAGAAAAAATATTTCCTTTTTTTATTTCCTATTATGAAAACTTTATTTCATTGTGATTACAAATCAACAACCGCCTGAAATTCCGGTCGTACCTCAATAAATAACGGCTAAAATACATTGTATCATACATTGAATAATCTAATTTTATGACAGCTCATTTTTAAATAGTACAGGGGACTATCTGGCTTATATCTTATAAAATTTTCGAACGGTTTTCATATCGACACCTACCATCGTCGTACGATCGCCAAATCGTATAATAAAAATTAATTTTATCTGATTAAGTAACCTTGGGGAACTTTAGTCAGGTGAAATTTTATATGGACATAGAATAAACTCATGAAACTCATGAACTAATAAATCTTAATATTATCCTCTGGACAAAGATTTTTGTTCTTTGGTTTCAACCATATCTTCCATATTGCTCAACTTCAATCTCTCTCAGCTTAATCCCCATATCAGCCTCTATTTTTTCTTTTTTCTTCATTTTATTAAATAATATGAATAAAAATTTTGTGTCAAAGTAAATAATGACCACAGAACTGACCTGCCCCCAAATACTTGTACCACATTTTAAGTTAGGGATTCAGGAATTTTTTATTTCTCAATTCAGGTACGCCTCTGGCGCTGGAGGACGGTAATTCAAAGAACTGTGCGGCCTGAACGTGTTGTATTCCATGCGCCATTTTTCAATTAACGTTTTCGCTTCTTTCAAGGTATAGAATATTTCTATAAAAAGCTTCTATACAGGAAATAAAAAAAGAAAATGTTTTTTCTGTATATCAATTTTATGAAAGTTAAATTATTTGATTTCACGATGGTGGGCGTTAATGGATTTCCGATTGGTTGGATTATTTGTTACACATACTAATCCACAGTATTTGGCAGTCGTCTGAATTGAGGATTGCCAATTAAATGTGGTATCCGACATCGCTAAAAGTCAAGCATGGTATTGATCCCTTGCAGTTTTGGTTTGTTCGGGTTAAGACACTAAAGGAGTCATTCCCAATGATAATTGTTAAAGAGAAGATCCTATGCAAGGTCTGCGACAAAAATGAAGCCGTTATCTATTGCGATGGCTGCGGTAGTCCTCTATGTCAGGATTGCAGGAAATTTGACATGTGGGGATACGGATGCGGCCATGTTGACACCAAGGTGTTCTGTCATTCATGTAGTGACGATATTAATATTAATCCTTGGGGTGGAATAAGGCCGGTGAATTAACGGTACTTGGTGACTAAGGCGATTGAATACGAGACGAATTAACTCTTTCACCTACAAACAAACGATTTTGAGAAGTCCTGACGTTGTAGATTACGATTTGAAAGGTGCAAAAAAATCAGAGCCCTTTCCGATCCTGCCTAAATCATAACGAATTTAATTATATAGAGCTATTTCTTTATTGGACCTGCAGGCGGCGGTAACATGCCCATTTTCTGAGACTCAGCCTGCTTGATCACTTGTGCCACTTTTGAATCAGGTGATACGGGTTCGATGAAGGCAATTGAGTTGGCATTGATATACATCATATCGGGGGCATGTACTTCCATGCTGCGTTTTTGCAGTGTTGACTTCATTTGCTTTGTTTCTGGATCCATCTGCTGATGGATGTAATAAACATTCTTAAGCACAGGATACGCCGAGCCCGCTTTCTCCATTTTTCCAAAAAAGATCTGGCCACTGTTCAAAATAACACACTGATATTCCGTAGTGAAAGTGAGCTTTTCCTTCGTACCGCCCTGCTTGTCACATCCCTGGAAAAGCATCATTGCACCCAGAACCATAAGTGCGACCAAAAACAATCCTACAAGCTTTCTTTTGTTCACCATTTTCATCTCCTTTAATCATTTTTTATTCAGAACAGTAAGATGCCCTCTTGCTGACATCATCTCTTTATAAATGGACGTGATGTTCAATATGTTAAGTATATGGTCTGTCAAACAAGATTGTCAAGAAAGTTATCATCATTAAAAATAATGGGCGCATTTGGGGCGCAAGATCTGTTCATTTTGGCATAATTTGGCGAGATACGAAAAAAGGTCTTTTGGCGTAAATACATAAAACCATTGATTTCTTTGGTGGTGCTGGGAGTATAGCGCGAATGACCTGCCCCCCGAAAACCGATCCAATATTTAAGTTAGGATTGGGGTATAATAAGAAAGATATTAAAGGGGGTAAGAGATATGAGCAGAAAGCGATTTACGATGGAGCAGATTATTGGTTTACTTCGGGAGATGGATGTAAAAATTTCACAGGGCAAAAATGTTGGGCAGATTTGCCGGGAGATAGGGATATCAGAACAAACATACTACAGATGGCGTAAAGAATATGGCGGTATGAAGACTGTCCAGGTAAAGCGCCTTAAGGATTTGGAAAGGGAGAACTCGCATCTCAAGAAAGCAGTAGCAGAACTAACCGTGGACAAGCTGATTTTGAAGGAAGCTTTGGAGGGAAACTATTAAGCCCCGACAGACGCAAGCGCTGCGTGGAGCATGTGAGGGAGAAACTTCATATTTCCGAACGGCGTGTCTGTCGGGTGATAAATCAACCCCGGTCAACCCAGAGACATTCCACTATAGCCAGATGTGATGAGGGGCGTTTGAGGTCGGAGATTATTGGGCTAGCCCTCAAGTATGGCCGTTACGGTTACCGAAGGATAACAGCTCTTTTACAACAGGATGGATGGCGGGTTAATCATAAACGGGTGGAAAGGATCTGGCGGGAGGAAGGCCTGAAGGTTCCTAAGAGACAAACGAAACGTGGTCGTTTGTGGTTGAATGATGGTTCTTGTGTTCGTCTTCGGCCGACGCATCGTAACCATGTTTGGTCTTATGATTTTGTTGCCGATCGCACCCATGACAGTCGACCAATCAAGATGCTCACAGTTATTGATGAATACAGTCGTGAATGTTTGGCTATTGTTACGGAAAGGAATTTAAAATCTGATGATGTCCTGGATTGTCTGACAGAAATGTTCATTCGTCATGGAGCGCCGGAGTATATTCGCTCGGATAACGGGTCGGAATTTACGGCAAAGATGGTTCGTCGATGGTTGTCAAACATTGGTGTTCAGACCCTTTATATTGAACCGGGCAGTCCTTGGGAAAACGGCTATATTGAAAGTTTCAACGGCAAGCTCAGAGATGAATTACTAAACGGAGAAATATTCTATACTTTGAAAGAAGCGAAAACGTTAATTGAAAAATGGCGCATGGAATACAACACGTTCAGGCCGCACAGTTCTTTGAATTACCGTCCTCCAGCGCCAGAGGCGTACCTGAATTGAGAAATAAAAAATGCCTGAATCCTAACTTAACATGTGGTACAAGGATTTGGGGCAGG
>CAVQCU010000072.1:0-10446 GCA_963710995.1 uncultured delta proteobacterium | reverse complement strand
ATAATCAAAAAATTGAACTCTAATTTAACATGTGCTACAAGTACTTGTAGCAGGTCAGCATGTGAAAAAACCGGATTCCTGTTTGCGCGGGAAATGAAGACCCCAATAATTTTTTTAGCGGCCTGTTCTAATGAACGCCACAAACAAGATGCCTCAACCTGTGATGTTTCGAGAAGTGGGTTGGTAGAATAAATTAATCGCAAGGAGAGATAAACTAATGTATCAGCAATATTTTACTGAAGAACATAATATATTCAGGGCCTCGGTTAGGAAATTCGTTGAGAAGGAAATCAAACCCCACATTGAAGAATGGGAAGACGAAGAGATGTTTCCCACTGAACTGTATAAAAAAGCTGCCGATAACGGGTTTACGGGGCTCAGGTTTCCGGAGGAGTACGGTGGAACGCCCTGCGATATATTCATGCTTCTTGCCTATACAGAAGAGGTCGTCAGCTACGGGGCCGGAATAGCTGCAGGGTTGGGTAGTCTTAATCTTGCCATGCCCCCTGTTTTGAAGATGGGGACGGAAGAACAGAAACAGAAATTTCTCGTTCCCGTTCTGAAGGGAGAAAAAATTGCTGCCTTGGCCATCACGGAGCCGAATGGCGGATCCGACGTGGCCAATATTCAGACCAGGGCCGTAAGGGAGGGCGATCATTATATCGTCAACGGTGCCAAGACCTTCATTACCAGCGGTTGCCGTGCCGATTTTATAACAACGGCCGTAAGGACAGGCGGCCCCGGCTTCAAGGGAATCAGCATATTAATGATCGACTCATCGACACCGGGGTTTTCCGTCAGTAAGAAGATCCGTAAGATGGGGTGGTGCAGCTCCGATACAGCGGAACTGAGTTTCGTGGATTGCCGCGTTCCTGTCGGGAATCTCATCGGCGAGGAGGGGATGGGCTTCTACGGTATCATGATTAACTTCCAGAGCGAGCGTATTTGTCTGGCGACGATGGCCACGGGAATCGCAGAGGTGGCCCTCAATGAATCCATCAAATATGCCAAGACAAGGGAAGCCTTTGGGAGAACACTGACGGGCTTCCAGGTAACGCGGCACAAGCTGGCGGATATGGCAACCAGGGTTCAGGTGGCAAAAGAGTTTAACTACCGTATTGCCGCAATGATGGATGCCGAACTTGATGTAACAAAGGAAGTTTCCATGGCAAAGAATTTCGCCTGCGAGGTGTGTGACAAGGTAGTGGATGACGCCGTACAGATTCACGGCGGCTACGGTTACGCGCGGGAATATCTGGTTGAAAGACTTTACCGTGACTCCCGTATCTTGAGTATCGGTGGCGGAACGACGGAAATCATGAAAGAAATCATCAGCAAGATAAGTGGATTCTGATGCAACCCTGTAAAGCAGATTTAAAAAGTGGATAGGAGAAGAACTCGAATCTCAAGAAAGTAATAGTAAAACGAACATTGGATGAGCTGATTTTGACGGAAGTCCTATTAGTAAGTCCTATAGGGAGATTATTAAGTTCCGATGGGCGCAGACGTTGTGTGAAGCATGTAAGGGAGAATCTTCATTGTCACAAAACGGACAATAGTGCTTCACATTACTGAAGAGTATTTCAACAACAACTAATAAACGAGGAGAAATGAGTTCATGGCAGAAAGAGATCTAAGTTTTATGCGGGCGTTCGGTTACCCGGAGAAATGGCTTCAGGAATCTTCAATGTACAATGTCAACGATTCTTATCTCATCACCCAGCCGGAGTGGTCGGCTAACCAGATTCCGCCCATTCCTGAGGTATCAATCTATGAGCTGTTCGCCTGCACGGCCAAAAAGTATCCGGACAAAACAGCCGTCATTTTTCTCGACCGGAAAATAACCTATCGGGACATGGACGATATGATCAACCGGTATGCGGCGCTGCTCATCGACCTAGGGGTCAAGAAGGGGGATGTGGTGGCCACGATGCTGCCCAACTGTTTTCAGCACTGGATCGCCTTTTTCGGCGCCAACCGCATTGGAGCCGCCCACACGCCGTTGAACGTCATGTATAAAGACCGCGAAATCGCTTACCAGATCAAGGACTCCGGGGCCAAAACCATCGTGACCTTCGACCTCTTTTACCAGCTGTACTTTGCCAAGCTGCGCGACGAGATCGGTTTGCAGAATGTGATTGTGAGCAACCTGAAGGATTTTGCTGCCCCGGATACAAACGCCGAGGCACTGGGGATGCTGAAGTTTTTCTGGGACGCCCCGAAACAATCCATTCCGGGGACCGTCGATCTCTTCGACGCCATCGCCAGCCATCAGCCCACTCAAGCGAAGGTCGCATGCAGTCCCCGTGAAGATACGGCCCTCATTCTTTACACCTCTGGAACCACGGCTGCCGAACCTAAGGGGGTCATTGAGACGCATTTCAATCTCGTCTTCAATTCCTTGAGTCATTTCCACATGATGAGCGCCCTGAAGAAAAGTGAAGTCAACTTCTCCATCATGCCGATGTTTCATACGGCTGGCTATTTTCTGCATACCCTGCCCGTCTTCTACCAGGGCGGTACCGTCATTCCCATTCCCCTCTTCAATCCCGACGAGGCCTTGCGGGTCATCAGCACCCATCAGATCAGCACCATCTTTGCCCCACCAACCCTTTACATTGCCCTAATGCAGCATCCCCGGATCGGTGAGGTCGACCTGAGCAGCCTGGAACTCACCGTCGGTTGCGGAGCGCCGGTGCCTGTCTCCGTCATGCAGCAGTGGGAAAAAAGGACTGGGCTCCGGTTGACAAATGGCTGGGGCATGACGGAGACCAACAGTGGAGGTTGCATGTCCATTCCCGGTTGCAAGGAGATGCTTGATTCCATAGGCATACCGATCGCCTGCGAGATTAAGATTGTCGATGAGAAGGGACGCGTCGTGCCCCGGAGACAGAACGGCGAAGCCATGGTCCGTGGATTTCAGGTGGCAAAGGGTTATCTGAACAAGCCGGCGCAGACAGCGACCACATTCCTGCCCGACGGTTGGATGCACACCGGGGATACGATGTATATCGACACGGATGACTTCGTTCATTTCGTCGACCGGGGCAAGGACCTGATCATCGCCTCCGGGTACAACATCGCCCCCGCGGAAGTGGAAAACGTGATCTATGAACATCCCGCCGTGCTGGAAGCGGCAGTAGTGGGCATTCCACACGAATACCGGGGTGAAACGGTCAAGGCCTTCGTCGTCCCGAAACCGGATTTTCAGGGCAAGGTCACGGAACAGGACATCATCGATTTCTGCAAGGACAAGCTTGCCACCTTCAAGGTGCCCCGATATGTCGAGTTCATTGAGGCGATCCCGAAAAACGTGGTGGGAAAGTCTTTGCGCCGGGTTCTCCGGGAGCAGGAACTCGCAAAGGTGAAAGCTGGAAAGAGAATGGGGCAATAATGGAGTTCATGACAGGGGGATTATCATAAGTAGCAAGAAAGTGGTTGTTGTTGGAGCAGTTTCCTCAATGTTATGTAAGCAGGATATTAAAAACACAAAGAGGAGGATTTAATAATATGGCCAAAGAATTCGACCCCGTCATTATCTGTGCCGCCATTACCGGTGCTTCCACGATGAAGAACAACAATCCCAGCACCCTTTATACGATCGAGGAATTCGCCGAGGAATCTTATAAATGCTATAAGGCCGGCGCTGCGATGGTTCACGTTCATGCCCGCTGGACGATGGCCAGGCCTCTCAGCTTTGTGAATCACTAAGCAAAGCCTATTCCTAAAATGAGACTCTTCACGACAAAAATCGGAGGGCCTCAATTTCTTTTTTATATATCTTATCCAATACAGTCTACCTGTTGAAACTTTTAATCAATAATCTTTATTTTTCTTTATTTCCTAAGAGTGTGGACTTGTAGATGAAGTCAACAACCGGTTGATAAAATATTTATGTCAATTATGCGGATGGGCTTTGTGTGTGAATGGACGGCAGGTTACGTTTGTGGCAAATTATGCGGAAAACGGCACTTTCGAAACTCTGGCGGCGATTCTTAAATTCAATGGGGGTCGGCTGGATCATAAAACCACAAAATCGCTTGTGAAAATGCGCCTTGCCGTGGAGGGACAGGCACTTCGGATGTTTGCGAAATCACATACAAAGGATGATATTGCGACGCTTTGGAGTATGATCGACGATATCCGGGAATACGGATCGAAGCAGGACCGCATAGACCGTAACGAAATGGCGCAGATGCTCTTTCACTTTCATCGCTTCATTTGCCTGCGCAGCGGCAATACGTTTTTCCCAGTGTTGATGAACGCTTTTAGGGACATCGGCGTACTTCTATGAGAATCCTCCATTAAGATCCTAGGTGCAGAAAGAAGCGTTGAGTATTTGGAGCTCTTCACTTCACTTTTAGAAGAAGACAAGAGTGAGGAAACCGTGCAGGCTCTTTCTGATATGTTCGAATATTGCCTGGAGCATGTCTGAGGTATATAGGCCCATTATCGGTATAGCTGCAAATGTTTTGGATGTTGGCCTGTCCATGCTAATATCAAAATTCTGAGTTTAACGTTTGCTATATTAAAGTTCGGTCTTCCTATCGTTGCTGGTCGTGGCGCCTTTAAATACTTGAAAGCAAAGAAAAGCAGGCCACAATTTATTTTTTTTGAAATGACAGATAAGCGCAATCCCTGCACCTCAGCTTATTTTTTTCATTGCACACTTTAAATGGTAATCCTCAATTTACAGGATTGTCTAATACTCTGGATTAGTGAAAGAAATAAACGACGATCGCGTACACTGCCAGTTCCCTGTTATTCCCCGTTCGGAATTCAATTAATTTCTCTTTACCATACAGTATTTCAGAGGAAACGGGAGATTTGATCAAATTTGGGGTGATGTTTAGGTTAAATTCCCTGTAAAGTTCCCTGTTAGCAGGGAAGTGGAGAGACAAACTCCCATAGACTTCCTGCACCGCCAGAAAAATTCGTAAATTTCGATTTTTATCGAATAAAATTCTTTAACCTGCCTTTAACCTTCTTTAACCTACCTGCTTTAGAACCTCACACCGGATTTTGAAGTAAATTTGTTTCTTACTTCCTGTTATCAGTGAAAGTTATCTTTCCTCCCCGATCCAACCTTTCTATCGTTAATCAGTAAGGATAATCCTCACAGAAGCTAGCCTTCTTTATGCTCGCTACAAGCAAGCCGCATGCTGATGATTAATGTCATTACGAATAACTCCCAAAAAGCGGCAAATACTCCTTTACTGTTTCTTTCATCTACTTATCCACAGTATTTGATGGTCGTCCGAATTGAGGATTACTGTTTGAAACAAATAATCTGATAAACTTTGAACTTGAATGCACCTGATTGGATACCTTTGCCGGTTTGTCTTCATTATTCGGTTCGACCGGTTCATTAACTCGATCCGATTGCTCTGTGTTTGTTTATGATTCTGTCAGGACAAATCCTGTTTCTACCGTCCTTTTTCGCCTGGTACATGAGCTTGTCTACTCGTTGAATAAATGCTTTCGTCTCTTCCTTCGTCTTATACTGCGCCAAACCGATACTCACTGTTATATTGACCTCTTGACCCAACACCGGGTAAAAAGTCTCTTTCCTTAATTCCGTTTGGATTCTTTTCGCGGTTACAATCCCTTCCTCGCTTGTGGTCATCGGCAGCATGATCGTAAATTCTTCGCCGCCGTAACGATAGGCGGAATCGGAATCGCGCAGGCATCGTTTGATAACCTGACCGAGTCGCGATAACACATAGTCCCCCTCAACATGGCCATATTTGTCGTTGAACTTCTTGAATTTGTCGAGATCCAGCAGCAGAAGGGTCAACGGCTGTCCATAGCGGTTCGACCTCTCTATTTCTATTTCAATTTGAGCATGAAAATACCTGGAATTGTAAAGCTGTGAGAGGTCGTCTATTATGCTCAGTTCACGGTATTTTTTTTCGCTTTCCTTGAGCATATCCTCCACCCGCTTGCGCTCGGTGATGTCCCGGTAGTTAACAATTACAGCTTCAACAACATTATTGTGTATTAGATTGCTTCCCACAGTTTCGAGCGTACGCCAGCTTCCATCCTTATGACGAAGATGCATTTCAGTTTTTATAACAGGGGAGTTTGTATCCGTGGTCAAAGTATTGAATGAATCAGTTAAAAACTTCATGTCATCTGGATGAATAAGTTCAAATCCTTTGGCGCCAATCCTTTCTTCAGGCTTGAATCCCAAAACTTTCTCCACGGCTGGATTTATATAAGTGATAGTTCCCTCTAGATTCAAGATAACAATGATATCTGAAGAGTACTCTATTAAAGCTCTGAATCGCTGTTCCTCGCGGTGTAATTTCTCCTCCATGAGTTTGCGCTCGGTTATATCGCGAGCAACAGAAATCGTACCCTCAACTTTTCCATAACGTATTAAAGGGGATCCATGGATTTCTATATGCTTTAAGGTTTTATCCTTGGCAAAAACCTCATAAATCGTTGCCGGTATTTTTTTACCCTTGAGCATCTTGCTGATATTGGCAATCGCTCTCTCAAAAGATTCAGGAGAAAAGATCTGTCTTAAATCGTAAGCATGTCTACCGATGAAATCTTCGACTTTGTACCCCAATAATTTCTCCCCGCTCGGAGATATGCTCAATATTTTGAAATCGGTGCCAATCGTAAAAACAATATCCGATATATTTTTAAATTGCGACCGATACTCTTTCGCCAATATTTTAAATTGCTGATTGACTGTTTCCAGATCCAGAAATTTCTTTTCAAGTTGTTCGAAAAGGACTTCATTGTACTGCCGGAAAAACTCCATCTCTTTGCCGAGCGGTTTCTTCATCACATTGCCTTCCATCTATCAATTTTAAATTTTAAGAACGAAGGACTCTATTATTGATAATAATTTTTGACAATTAGAGTATATGAAGAACGATTTTATATGTCAACAAGATATTGGTCACAAAATTTGTGAATTTGATTTTTGTCGAGTGTGGATTGTGTTTATTACCATTTGAAATCTAGCACATTCGTTGAGGTAGACGTTTTGTGGATTACAGGAAGAAGTCAACAATTTAGTATTTTTACCATCTAGAAGTGAGGAGCATATACCCTAGATGGTCATTTACTAAAATCTACATAAATTAATCTAGAATACAGACATACTTTTCTTTACCAAGTAGAGGGATAGATTTTCTAGCAGCATTAATCTCATTTGTATTATATTCAGAATTGAAATCAAACTGCGTAAATAAAGAATTGTTGAATCCTTTAAGAAAATATCCTGGCACTTGATTTAATACTAAAGTATGTTTCTGTCTTCCAAATTGTAATGCTTTCTCGTAGGAAAGCATATAAATGTCAACATTACCACGATTTCTGCGACTTGTCCGATCTTTGACTATAGAAATATTCTATACTTTGAAAGAAGCGAAAACGTTAATTGAAAAATGGCGCATGGAATACAACACATTCAGGCCACATAGTTCCTTGAATTATCGTTCTCCAGCGCCAGAGGCGTACCTGAATTGAGAAATAAAAAATGCCTGAATCCTAACTTAACATGTGGTACAAGTATTTGGGGCAGGTCAGTCTTACCTTTATTATGATAACACTCCTTCAATGTGTACGCTGTTACTGATATTTTGATTTCTTCTGCCCATACACTAACAGATGAAATACACAGGATACAAATTCCTAAAAGCACAACTCTTGCTACTAATAGGTTTATTCTTGTCATAATTACCTCCTTGTGTTGAAAGAGCAAAAGCACTTTTGCACAGATTGGGTTATGGCTACCTTTGCCTACCCGTAGCTCCTCTATGTAAACACTCTTATAAAGAGTGGAATATGCTAATTCATCCTTATTGTCTCATGCTGATCAATCAATGGGAAATTACAAGAAGAAACAGAGTTTTGATAAGAATTAGCTATTACGGTGGCGGACTATATGTGAGTCATTCTTTTATGTCAACTATTCTTTTTCACAATGTGGGTTTCAAGTAAAAGCTATTTATTGATTCCCGATTGAAAAACAGTATTTTTGTTGAGGTTGAAAATTTTAGGACTACAGGAAGTAAGTCTCTGACCATCTCGACATTTAATAATCCTTTAACTTTTCTTTAACCTTAAAATATACCATTGACGTAAACACATAATAATGTTAGCATTTGACGTATCTCGTTCAAAAGAAATAGTTTATGATGCACTTGAAAAGATACGTTTTCATAATTTGAATAAGGTTTTTTTTGATGTTACGGAAGTAAAGGGACTTGATGAAGCAAAAGACTCTATTATGAAGATGTTTATTTTAGTTCCTATGATAACTCGGTTTCTTCCCAAAGGAACAAAGACATCTTTTTTGGGGACAGAAAAACAAGTCAGTAAATATAATTTTTTTGATGATATGTTGCCTTGTTTGGGATTGTTCAATACAGGGATGCCGTGGATTATGTTGCGAAGCAGCTCAAGTCCATGGTCAAATTTATCGAACAGGAAACCGGCAGGAAACTCGATGAGGACAGGCTGTACGAGGTAATGCAGCGTTCAAACGAAGCCCGTGAATGGTTTTTGAAAGCCATGGAGTTAAGAAAAAATAACTACCCTTTGGTCAGGGGCATTCAGATGCTTGATTATTCGGTCGTCCTGCTCAACATCTGGGGCACCGATGCTGCAGTGGACATCTTCAAATCCCTTTACGAAGAAATGCAGGCTGCCTTTGCCAAAGGCGGCATTTCAAAAGGCATCCACAGAATTGTCTGGATCCATTTGAGACCTTATTATGACAACACCATTATCAATTATATCGAAAAGGAGCGCGGAGCCTACCTGGTGCATGAAATGTCCAATTGGATTTTCTGGGATGCCTTTGATCCTGCAGATCCATATCGCAGCCTTGCGAGAAAAATGCTCTCGAATCCTGCATACAGCCCCGTCGAAGTACAATTCGGTATTTACGAGAAGCATGGCAAGCTGTTTAATGTTGATGGCATGATCGGCTTTACCCATAAAGGATGCCGTCATCTCTACAGTTCCATCCATATGTGTGCAGAACATCTGAAAGATGTCACACCCTGGCTCGTCATTGATGGAGATTGTATCGATCCAAGGGCATATTCATTCCCCCTCGTTAAAACAAGGATAGATGCCTTTTTTGACATGCTTGATATGAAGAAAGAGAGAATGGAATAAATTTATATTGATTCCCTGTAACTCTAAAGTAATGGCTACCATTTCTATCCATTTTTTTTATTTCTCAATTCAGGAACGTTTCTGGCACATTTTGCTCCACCTGAATTGTAATGTTTATCAAACATTACAATCGCAAATCATTAAAATATTTATTCGCAATGGTTGTTTCTTTGTAGGTGTTATCATCTAATATATTAGAATTAATCTTTAAAATATTTTATATATTGAGATATATCAAATAACTCATAAAAGTCATAAAAGTCAAATCTGTCATGAAATCTGGTAATTATAGCCAAGAGTTTTCATGAGTTTCAGAAATAACTCATGGCATACTCATGCTTTTATATATATGATAATATTAAGATTTTGAGATAATGAGTTTCATGAGTTTATTCTATGTCCATATAATATTTCACTTGATTAAAGTTCCCAAGGTTACTTAATCAGATAAAATTATTTTTGCTATTGATGTAGCGCGATCGCTCGACGATGGTAGGTGTCGATATGAAAATCGTCACAGGCAATATAAAATATAAGCCAACTACTCCCCTAGTTTAATTTAAAATGAGCTGCCAGACAAAAGGAAAATTCAAGATATGATACATTACAGATACGCCGTTATTTATTGAGGTACGACCGGAATTTCAGGCGGTTATTATTTTTAGATTATAATGATAAAAGTTTCCATAACAGGAAATAAAAAAAGAAAGTATTTTTTCTGTATTCAATTTAAAAAATATAAAATTATTTTATTTGATTTCGTGATGGCGATGGGACGCGTCAACGGCTTTCCAGATTGGTTGGATTATTTGTTACAAGTCTTCACTCTACAACAGCTCATACTGGTAATGATTATTGATGAAAATGTGCAAAAAAAAGCAAGGTCATTGCTGACCCTGCTTTCGTTGATGCCTTATACCTGTTCATATTTTTCATTCTGTTATGTATTCTTTAACTTCCTTCATAAAAGAATATGATAAAATTTTTCCATCTTTTGTCCGAATCTTTAACACATCATTATCATCAATACTTATTATTTGCCCCTCAATAACTTTTCCGTTCTTCAAAACAATTCCCTTTATTCCTTCATAATAGTTAAGACTGGGGGCAACAACAGCCTCCTTAGGAGTTACAGGTTTCTCAACCTTGGGAGCAACAACGGCCTCCCCCGGAGTAGTAGGTTCCTTACAAACTATATTTTTTAATCTGTCACCAACTGAAATGGGAAGGATATCATTCCATTTACCAGACTCACCTTTCGGTGACGAATAAATAACCTCACCTTTTTCATCATATGAC
>CAVQCU010000071.1:0-5679 GCA_963710995.1 uncultured delta proteobacterium | reverse complement strand
AAAGTGAGTGGAAGCAAAACTGGTGAGTCACAGCACCAACCCCTGAAGGTGTGAAAATGGTGATGATTGTCCAACAAATATTTTGGTTGCCTACTGGATTGGTATGTTATTAAAATTATATAAATAGGAAATATGTTTAGTTTGCAAGAAAGTTGGTCAAAATGCTTATTATCAGTGTGGATCAAAGAAATTTATTGTTGTCAGTGATCGACAACATTTGCAAGTGCCATCCAGATGGAAGGCATGCTGGGACCCCCAATTTCACGTGGGTAGTGAGATCCTTACCCATCAAAATTATATGTCCTGGTGAACTGTGGCTGATGCTTGTGCTTCCATGCTGCAGGATGGCAGAAGGAGGTCAGCCCAGTTCTGCATCAACATGGCCCCCATAATTGGTGTGAAATTATCTGGGCTTCTAGTGGATATGGCACCATCTCCAACGTCTCACCACTTCTCTCGCCCGAAGAAATGGTTTTCCAGCTCGAAGACTGCGGGGCAAAAATTATCGTCATCGCAGACCTTCTGTTCCCGAAATTCGCGACTATTGCAGACTGGGCGGAATCGGTAAAACTGGTTCTCCAAGTAGGGATTTTTGATACTCTGAAATATGATCCGGCGGCGCAGATGCCGGCTCTGCCGGGCAAGAGCTTAAAATCGTTCATGGCCTTCTTAAATGAGCAGGAGACGCGGCCGCTTCCCCAGGTTCTTACACTGGATGATGCTTGCTTCATTCAGTACACCGGCGGCACAACAGGCATGCCCAAAGGTGCTGTTTTGACCCACCGTAATCTGATGTCCAATATGGCCCAGTACGCCGCGGTCTATCCACTCGAAAGGGGGAAGGATTGTTTCTGCTCGGGCCTGCCTATGTTCCACATTGCCGGTCTTGTTGTCTCTATGCTTGGTTTTTATTTTGGCATCGCTCAGATCCTCATTCCCGACCCGCGGAACGTCCAGCACATTCTCAAGGAAAGCGTGAAGTACAAACCCAACATCATGGTCAATGTTCCAACCCTCTATCTCATGTTGATCCGGGAGCCGGAATTCCGCCAGGCGGACTGGAGTGGCCTCAAGGTCTGTTTCTCCGGGGCGGCCCCATTTTCCCCTGAGGGCATCAAGGCCTTGGAAGAGGTGGTGGAAAAAGGGAAGTTGTCGGAGCTTTATGGATCTACAGAGACCTGCCCCCTCATTGCCTTCGATCAGAAAACAGCTCGCAAGCGGGTTGGTTCTGTGGGATTGCCTATTCCATCCACTTTGGTGAAGATTGTCGATCTGTCCGACGGAAAAACGGAAGTTCCTATCGGTGATACCGGGGAGATCCTTGTCAGCGGACCCCAGGTGATGAAAGGTTACCACAATAAACCTGATGAAACCGCATTGGTCTTCCATGAGAATGGGGGGCGCCGCTGGCTTCACATGGGTGATGTGGGACGGATGGATGAAGACGGATTTCTCTACCTCGTTGATCGGACCAAGGACATGATCATTGTCGGAGGCTACAAAGTCTTTTCTACGGAAGTGGAGAAGGTCCTTTACGAGCATCCTGCGATCGAACTTTGTGCTGTCATCGGAGAAAAGAATCCAGATCGTCCGGAAACCGAGCAAGTAAAGCTTGTGGTTCAGAAAAAGCAATCTCATAAGGACGTTCCCGATGAGATCCTTCGCGAGGAGATTCTGGCCTTCGCCAAGGAGAAACTGTCTCCATATAAAGTCCCGAAGGTCGTCCAATTCATGGAAATGCCCCTGACGGCTGTGGGTAAAATCAATAAGAAGGCCCTGCGGTGAGAAAGGATAATTCAATGGCACAACGATACAATACAATCATCATCGGTGCAGGATTGGCCGGGTTCACGGCAGGCGCTCTTCTAGCGTCGGATGAGAAACATAAGGTACTGTATTGGAGAAGATGGATAAGGTGATGCCTCATTATCACAGGTAGGCATCCTTCTTTTTAGTGACCCTCCCCCAGCAGGAGCTGGGGGCTTCTTTAATGTTACATGCGACATCTTGCATGAACCCTGCGGGTTGCCGCTACATCACCAGACAGGAATCTGGTGTTTTATGCGGCTCAATAAACGAACATATTTTTATGAAAGGGACATGACCATGATTCTTTCTTCTGCAGAACAGATCGGCGAGTATACTCAGAAGGAGTGGTGGGGGACTGAAACCATCATCGACAAACTATACACCCGGGCAAAAGCCATTCCTGCTTCGGAAGCCTTGGTGGATCCGTACAACAAAAAGGACCTGGTGGGCTTGGATCCAATGAGGATGACCTATGGGCAAATGATTCAGCCCATAGACAGGCTTGCATTGAAGTTTCTTCAATTGGGTATAAAGAAGGACGATGTCATTATTGTTCAGCTTCCCAACATTATTGAATTGACTCTGACCATCTTTGCCGCCGCTCGGGCAGGGGCAATTGCCAGCCCCATCCCTATTCAATGGCGGGCCCATGAAATCCGTCATGCCGTGAAACTTACAGAAGCCAAAATATTCGTATCATCTCACAATCTGCTGGGGTTTGACCACATAAGCATGGTCCGGAAGGCTGTTGAAGAAGGTAGTTCGCTGCATCACTTCATTACCGTCGGATCCGGTATGGTTCCGGAAGCTATCCAGATGTCTAATATCCTGGCAGATGACGGGGGCAATATCGATTCCTTGACGGCCCGCCGTGCTGAAGCCAATGATATTTTTACGCTCTGCTGGACATCTGGGACGGAGGCCAGACCCAAGGCGGTCCCTCGAAGCCATAATCACTGGATTGCAATCAGTCGCGCCGTTGTTCAGTCTTTTCTTCCGGATCAGGAATGCGTTTATCTTTCCCTTTTCCCGACTATCAATATGGCAGGCCTAGGGGCCGTCCTGATCCCATGGGTCCTCACTGGTGGGAAGATGGTCTTTCACCATCCGTTCGACTTAGGAGTGTTTCTAAAACAATTGATCACAGAGAAGGTTTATTACACTCTCGCTCCGCCGGCTCTCTTGGATTCTTTGGCCAAGTCGCCACAGTGGGCCGCCATGGATAAGGGTGCCCTCAAAGTGATCGGATCCGGTTCCGCTCCCCTTTCGACATGGATGGTTAAAACTTTTCAGGAGGATTTCGGAATCGGCATTGTGAATTTCTTCGCATCTAATGAGGGCGTCGCCCTTTACAGCAGCCCCCGTGATTTTTCAAGCCCTGAAGATAGGGCTAGCTATTTCCCCCGTTTCGGTGGGAAGGGGCTCTCATGGGCGGCGGAAGCAGTCAAAGGGTACCGGACCAGGCTTGTTGATCCCTCCACGGAAAAGGAAATCACGGACACGGGTATCGTTGGCGAACTGCGTTTTGCCGGCCCCACAATCTTTCCCGGATATTATAAGGAGCCTGACCTGACAGCTGCAGCATTTGACAGCGAAGGATACTTCCGATCAGGGGATCTGTTTTCTATAGAGGGCGTTAAGAAAGAAAAGTACATGTTCCAAGGGCGATATAAGGATCTTATTATCCGGGGCGGCGTCAATATCAGTCCCGAGGAAATTGAGACCCTTGTTATAGCCCACCCCAAAGTGGCCGAAGTGGCTGCTGTTGGATATCCAGACTCACGCCTCGGTGAGAAAATATGCATCGTTGTGGTACCCAAGACCGGAGAGGCGGTGTGTCTTAAAGAAATAAATGCCTTTCTGTCAGGAAAAGATATCGCAAAATACAAATACCCGGAGATTCTGGAGATAGCGGAAACTCTGCCAAGGAGTCCCTTAGGGAAGGTTCTCAAGCGCGAGATTAGGGATGCAATCAAGGCAAGAGCATGAGATCCAGATTTGCTTAATTTTGATATTTCAATATCGAATGAAACATCATTAATCATGAAATAAATATATTCCCAGGTTTTTCCATCATCATCTATGCCCCATAAATATTTTGCCAAGTCAACATTTCTTAATTTCATCGCAATTTCAGCAGCAAGAATAATCTTTCCTCTACGATAAACCATTACATAATCGCCTTCTTCAACAACGCTGTTATACAAAATAAGGAGGAATAGACTATGCATACAGATAATTTAAACCAGATGCTTAATTCAGACTTAGACCAATACACACAATTCATTGATATTGAGCATTCATTACCCAATGAGAAAACGGATCATGTTAATGATGATTCAAAAACCAAGATTGTTCCCCAAGCCATTACCACAGAAATACTTTCCAGCAGTTATGAACCTGAATCCGAGGAAGCACTTATAGCATATGCAACAAATATACATACCCATGTGCAGACTTTTTCAATCAGCGGCTATTGGGAAATAGGCAGATCCATCAATGCATTTTATAAAGGGAAATATGGGACAAATGAACCGGAAAGAATTGCTAAGGCAACAGGCATAGGTCGGGATACTCTGGTCAAATCCTGCAAGTTTGCAAAGCAATATTCAAAAGAACACGTTGAAATACTTTTGAAGGGAAGCTTTGTTATGTCATGGAGTCATATAGCAAAAAACCTTACGATAGAACCTCAAAAGGTTATAGAGACGTATCAACAATCTCCTGGCTGTGAACAATTTAATTATGCCATAATTAAATTGAAGAACCCATCAGAGGCAAGGGGCAAGAATAAGAGAGAATCTGTAAGACCGGCAGCTATCATAGTAGAACCATCAGCCGATGTTGACACTTCTTTATCATTTCAAGAACCAAGTGATCTCGTTGATTCTGCAAAAATGGTTTCGGAAAAGGAAATAAAAGATCTGCGGGAAGAAAATGATAAACTCCGCAAAGACCTGGATCATACAAAGTATCAGTTAGGTGAAATGAACAGTCTTTTCCACGATGCCGCCATCGACATTAACCAAAAAAGTGATTTGATTAACAGGCTAAGAGCCACACTGAATCAAGTTCATGATATGGTTCAAAATGGTTGTCATCACGAAAACATATTGGAGCAAGTGGTATAGCGGATATGATAGGGCATGCGACTTCTTCTGCTGGTTATATCTTCATAGCACCATCTAAAAACTGCCTAAGTATTCTTAAACAAGGGAACTTCTGTTACCTATAATAAGGGGAGGGGCAATAAACGCAGACTCCTGGAATGGTTTGGGGGGTTGATGTTTATGCTGGATTTAGAAAAGCGCAGACTCCTAAGTAGAAAAGAAGATTTCAACAATCTTTCAAGTAACTTGGAAACTGTGCCAGCACTGCTACCCTCTGAAGATGTCAAAGGGCTCGATTTTGAGGACCTTGTGTATCCCTATATAGCTAGATATTGCGGCAATCAGTAGGACCATGACAAAGGATAGCCCCATGTTCCCGAATGTGATCATCGCTGCGTAATTGGGCAGCAGGGATCGGGCGATCGAGATTATCAGAGTTACCAGACCGATGCCTAGACCATAGCCTGTCAATGCAGTAAAGGTCGCCATGAACAAGATCATATAGGTTAACTCGCGCCCCTTTGCGCCAATGGCCTTCAGCGCGGCAAATTTATCCAGGTTTTCGAGGATGAACGTGTAAAAGGTCTGGCCCGAGATAGACAGTCCAACGATGAAGCTGATTACTGTCATCAATAGAATGTTGGTGCCAATGCCAGTCTTGTAAGTATAGTAATCGGAAATGCGTTTGTTGAATTCATCCTTGGTAAGAGCTACATAGCCGAGTTTGGCGACTTTCTGCTTGATCCCTGCCACGGCTGAC
>CAVQCU010000070.1:0-12214 GCA_963710995.1 uncultured delta proteobacterium | reverse complement strand
TCCCGATCAAACATTTTTAATTGACGAAGAAAGCAATGTTTGGCCCATCCTCGATCAAAATTTGGCTTATGATCTCCTGTCCAAGGCAACAGAACTAGGCAAAGTAGTTCCAGAGGCCGCGGCGGACTTTTGCTGGGAGCAGCCGGAGCAGTTATTGGCGCGGCAATTGGTATCGTTACTGGGACAAATGTTGGTGAAGCAGTGGGGAAGGGTGCGGCAATTGGCGCCGCCGCCGGATTGGTTTCCGGCGGAGGTCAAGGATTCAATGAACATTATGAAGATGTGCAATCTAAGATTAAGGAAGATTTGCAATCACGCTTGTTGCAATACCGGGCGATAAGACCAGGCGAGTTGGCTTACGGCTTTATTTTTTATCCGGGAGAGGCAAAATCGGCAAAAGTATTGCGGCTGCAGTTAGAGGCTAAAGATACGGGGGAAATTTCGACCTTTAATATGAAACTGTAAAAGTGAACCCCGTTGGAAAGATCGGGTGTAGCTTTAAACCCCACCTAAGCTCTGCATCTTTTATCACACTCACAGGTCAAGGCTTTCTTTCGAACGGAGTGAAGATAATTTTAGAACGTATTTTGCTTGAGGCATCCTGAATAATTTGTTATTCAATTTACGATAAAAATAATCGAAGGAGAAAATTATGTATAAATCAGAAGATGCTTTAAAGGAAGCTTTTGCCGGAGAATCACAGGCAAACCGTAAATATCTGGCCCTTGCCGCCAAAGCAGATCAGGAGGGATTTTCGCAGGCGGCAAGATTGTTTCGGGCGGCGGCAGAAGCGGAAACTGTTCACGCCCACGCCCACCTGCGGGCATTAAAAGGAATTAGATCCACAAAAGAAAACTTGCAGGAAGCGATAACCGGAGAAACTCATGAGTTCAAAAGCATGTATCCGGGAATGATCCAGACGGCCAAGGCCGAAGGAAATAAAGAGGCGGAGCGCACTTTTAATTTTGCCAATGAAGTGGAGAAAATTCATGCCGGTCTCTATCAGCAAATGCTTGATAATCTGGAAGGGGCGAAAGAATCTTACAGCTACTACGTTTGCCCTATATGCGGCTATACTTCGGAGAAAGAAGCGCCCGAAACTTGTCCGGTATGCGGCGCTAAGGGAAAGATGTTTAAAAAAGTTAATTGATACCAAGTTGCTTGGTTAATAATTAGTAATCATGGGTATGAACCCCAAAGCAAGCTTTGGAAACATTTCGCAGCATGCTGCGGGGAATTGTAACCTCCGCTTCGCGGGATTGTTCAACTTACCAATTCCGCCGCGCTTTGCTTTCGGAATTGGAGTTTCACAATGAAAGAAATAATCATTGTTATCAGCGGCATTATTTTATTTCTGATCGGCATGATCAATCTTTCTTCTGCCGTCCGAAAATTAATTGATATCCGCATAAAAGAATACATTAAATATGCCGTGGAAAAACCGCTTTACGGACTGCTCACCGGTGTGATTTCGGCAATTATTTTTCAAAGTTCTTCCGCTTCCACAGCGCTCACCGTCGGGTTGGTAAGCGCCGGATTGATCAGCTTTTACAGTTCTCTGGCGATTATTTTAGGTACCGATATCGGCACCACTTTGACAGTACAATTTGTTGTATGGCATTTTACGGAAATTTCACCGCTTCTTATTTCCATAGGCGGGCTTTTGTGGTTAATTCCCCGGGGCAGATGGCAGATTACCGGCCAGATAATATTTAACTTTGGATTGCTCTTCTTCGGTTTAGGATTGATTAGCCAGGCAGTGGAGCCTTTAAAAAACTCTCCGGCTTTTTTGAATTTGTTTACGCAGACCCAAAATCCATTTTTAGGTATTGGGCTGGGAATTGTTGTTACGGGCATTGTTCATGCCTCGGCTATACCTATCAGCATTATGGCGCTTTTAGCGCAGCAGAATTTAGTTTCTCTGGAAAACGCGCTGCCGGTGATTATGGGCGCGAATATAGGCACGACTGTCACAGCGCTTTTAGTCGGAACAGTAGCAACGGTAAGCGGTAAAAGAACCGCAGTGTCCCACTTGATCTTCAAATGTATTGGCGTTTCTCTGAGCCTTATCTTGATGCCATATTTTCTGGTTATATTGAAAAACCTTTCTTCCAGCGTTGCTCAGCAAATTGTTCTGGCGCACTTTTTACTTAATTTTGCTATTGTCCTTATCTTTATTTTTTTTCTGAGACCTTTTGCCAACATAATGCAAAAAGTTTTACGAGGAGAAGATGAAACCTTGCCTATCTGGCCGGAATTTCTTAATCGCAAGGATTTATCCAACGCAAAAAAAGCGCTTGATGATGTGCAAAAAGAATTGCTAAGAGAAATCAGTCTCGTGCGAAAAATGTTTTTAAACGCTGCAAATATGATTACCTTGGTTCAAGAGGGCAGGAAAAGAGACATTTCGTATGTTGAGATGGTAGTTAATAACTTGCGCGCGCAAATAGTAAAGTTTTTATGGAGAATATCAGCCCAACATCTTTCGACTCAACTTTCGAAAAAGGTTTTTGCTTTTACGGCAATAGCCGGTGATATTGAAAGCATCGGCAACCATGTAGTGTGGATAGCGGAGTTAGCTACGCAAAAAGCCGGCAAGAAAGTCAAGTTTACCGAAAGCGGCAAGAAAGAGCTGCGGGAAATCATACTTTTGGTGAGCCAGAATCTTGATGAAGCTTTGTCTCTGGTCGAAGTTTCCGATACGGAAAAAATCAACAGTATAATTAGACGAGAGGAAGAAATAGATATTGAGGTGAAGGAAGCGAGAAATAAACACCTCAAGAGATTTCATAACCGTCTTTGCAGTACCGAGGCCGGACTGATTTTTGTCGAGATGCTTATTCATCTGGAACGCATTTCCGATCATTGTAACAATATTGCCGAATATGTTTTGGATATTAAAGAAAGAAATCTGGATTTAAACTGCCCCAAATAGGTTAAAATTGTACATTTATGTCGCCGATGTACGTTTAAATCAGCCCTCTGGTGTTCCATTTGCTCATAAATACGTATTGATCTAATCAGTAATATCTTCTATAATTAACCTTAGCTTACGCCATTTCTAAATCAAAGATGATATTGAAGCGGCTAGCCGACAACGACGCCAACAAAAATAGGGTTTTGATTTTGAAATGGATTTATTTACTTGAACATCCGTGTCTAAGGAGGCATCAAGATGAATAAAAGAATGAACGCTTTGAAATTTGCTTTGGAAAACGAACAGAAAGAACGAGAGTTTTATCTGGCTAATGCGCGCAGAACAAGGAATTTAGCCGGTAAAAATATGTTCAAGCAAATTGCCGATGAAGAAAAAGAACATTACGAAGTCTTAAAAAAGTTGCATGATAAATGGGAAGAGAAAAAAAAGTGGCCGGAAACAGTTCCACTGAAAGTTAGAAAATCTTTGGCCGGTAGTATATTAATCTCGATGTCGGGTAAAAAGTCCGCCCGTTTCAACGGTAATGAAGACGACTTGAAGGCAGTTCGCACGGCGATTGATTTTGAAGCAAGGGGTATGGCGCTTTACACGAAATTAGAGGAGGGAAGCACCGATCCCAGGGAAAAAGAATTTTTTAATTTAATAGCCAGTGTTGAGCGGCAGCATTTTCTTTCCCTTTGTGATACAGAAGTGTTCCTGACTGATCCTGCCACCTGGTTTCAAAATGTGGAAAAAGCTTCGCTAGACGGAGCTTAAGATAGATAGCTCGTCAGTTTTGACTGATAATGCTTTCCGTATTTGTTACGATTAGTTGTTCCAGTTTTGAGTTCAGTTCCGTCCAGATGTTATAAGATTGTTCCAGTTCTGTGGTAATATTTTTCAATTCTATGTTGATAGCTTTAATTTTAACTGAATCCTTGTGTGTTTGCGGATCGCACAGGGCGGTTTCGTGTTGGGTCTTTTTTGCTTCCAGTAATTCTATTTTTTTTTCTATTGCTATTAATTTTTTTTTGCAGGCATTTTTTATTTTTGCCAGTTTATTTCTTTCTTCCGCCTCCTGCCTCTTTTGCTCTTTTGTTTTGAAAACATTTTCTTTAGCATTTTGTTCACTTGTTTTTACATTTTCTTTTTGCGGTAAATCTGTCTGTCCGCGTTTTTCGATAAAATACGTGTAATTGCCATGATAGTCGTTGATTGATCCGTCCTTCAGTTCAAAAACTTTATTGACCAGATTATCCAGAAAATAGCGGTCATGCGAAACAATGGCTACAGTGCCGTGATAGTTGATCAGCGCGTTTTGAAAAATATCTTTAGTCTTCAAATCTAGATGATTGGTCGGTTCATCAAGGATCAGAAAATTGGTGTCGAGAAGCATGATTTTTAAAAGAGCAAGACGCGATTTTTCTCCGCCAGAAAGGACGGAAACCGGTTTATGAATATCATCTCCCGAAAATAAAAAAGCGCCCAGAAGGTTGCGTTTATTCTGATCGGAAGCATGCGTCGGGACGGAATTTATTTCTTCCCAGATAGTTATTTCGTAATTTAAGTTCTCCGAACTTTCCTGAGAAAAGAAAGCCATGTTTACGCCCTCGCCATATTTTACTGATCCGGAAGAAGGTTGTTCCGAAAGGCTTAAAAGACGCGATAATGTTGATTTGCCGGAGCCGTTAACACCGACAAAAGCCACCTTATCGCCGCGGAATAAAGTGAAATTTAGATTGCCAAAAACATTTAAGCTGCCATAGTTATGCCCCAGATCAATTGCCTTGACTACTTCTTTAGCGCTTTTTTTACCTTCGGGAAATTTCATGATCACGCTTTTGGATTTTGCTTCCAGTGTTACCGCGGAAAATTTTTCCAGCATTTTAATGCGGCTTTGCACCTGAGAAGCTTTGGTTGCTTTGTACCGGAAGCGTTCCACAAATTCTTCAATTTTTTTAATTTGCGCTTTTTGCAGTTCCATTTCTTTTTTCAAAGCGGCGTGCCGTTTTTCTTTCTCGATTAAATAATAAGAATAGTTGCCTTTATAAATATGAATATTACAGGAGGAAAACTCGGCAATTTGCACGGCGATTTTATCGAGAAAGAAACGATCATGAGAAACAGCGATGATTGTTCCCGTGTAGCCTTTGAGATAAGATTCCAGCCATTCCATGCTTTCCGTGTCCAGATGATTTGTCGGTTCATCCAAGAGCATGATGTCCGGTTTTGCCAGAAGAATCGACGCAAGCAGGATACGCATTTTCCAGCCGCCGGAGAATAATGCGCAATTTTGAGTAAAGTCACTTTCTTTAAACCCGAAGCCTTTGAGCACCTGTTTTGCTCTGGCTTCAAAAGCGTAACCATCCAGAGCGCTGAAGTGAGCCAGTGCATCGGAGTATTCTTGAGATAGCTTCTTGTATTCAGCGGTATGTTGTTTAGCCTGAGAGATTTGGTGTTCCAGATCTTTTATGGATTCTTCCAGCGCGGCAATCCCGCTTTTTCTCTTGAGAAACTCAATCAGGGCGATAGATTCAAGTTCCACCAGGTCTTGCGGCAGATAGCCGATCGTTTTTTGTTTCCTGTCGGGAATGTCTATTGTACCAGAGTCGAGATGAACTTGCTCCATTATTGTTCGAAATAGAGTCGTTTTACCCGTGCCGTTATCGCCAACCAGGCCGATGCGGCTTTTGGGATGAATTGTCCAGTTGATATTGTCAAACAGCTTTTTATCTAAAAAAGACAGATTGACACTGCGGAAGTAGATCACTAAATGCTCCTCCAAAAATCTGTGGTTATACTGACAAATTTATTTTAAAACCACAAGAGCAATAAGTGGAGCCTCCGGCAGGAGTCGGAGTGGGCTCTACTAAAAGCATCTGGCTTATTTGTCGCTGTTACGTTATCTTTCCTCACGGTGTGTGTATCCTTTATATTTTTCTTAGCCGGCTGACTGTCGCAAAACAACCATCCGGTGGATACACGACCTATCTTCCTAAATAAAGCTTTTCATTATATCTTATTAAGTTTTCTATTGACAACTTCCTGTAATGCCCATACTACCATCCCTGATTTTCATTGTAGATATCAAATGGGAATCGTGATATAAAAAGTCATGTAATGTCAAAGATTATAGTTCTGAACCATTCAACCTAAATGAGGAAAGCATGGACTGATTACTAAAACCCTCTTCTGAAAAGAGAGTATTATTTTGGTTTCTCTCGCAACATGAAAATTATTGTATGATAACAGGAAACATAAGGGGATTACGTGGTAAATATGATAAATTAAGAGTTAAGATTGTAAGATGATGGCCGGCGTCTAGCACGATTGGCAATCACGAAGGCCAAAGATGATGGCCGTTTACTTGAGACTGACTACATGATGGAAGAGGCATTCAACAAGTCTCCATAACTTCGTCAGAAGTACGCAAACCAAGTGTGGCGGTGGCTGTATGGGATAAGTAGGTGATTTTAAAATGAGCAATGACGCAGAAATTAAGTTATACAGGACGTTGGCCGAAACAGGTGATGCTTCTGCCCAAAACCGTCTGGGTTGGATGTACCAAAATGGTAGAGGAGTTCCGCAAGATGATGCTGAGGCCGTCAAATGGTATCTCAAGGCGGCTGAGCAGGGTCATACTGATGCCCAGAATAATATGGGTTGGATATACCAGAATGGTAAAGGAGTTTTGCAAGACGATGCTAAGGCCGTCAAATGGTACCTCAAGGCGGCTGAGCAGGGTCATGCTGATTCTCAGAATAATCTGGGTTTTATGTACCAGAATGGTAGTATAGGTGTTCCGCAGGATTATGCTAAGGCCGTCAAATGGTATCTCAAGGCGGCTGAGCAGGGTCATGCTTATGCTCAGTATAATATGGGTTTGATATATAGTAGCGGACTGCAAGACTATGCCGAGGCTGCAAGATGGTTTTTAAAATCTGCTGAACAAGGAATTGCAGATGCCCAGTTCAAATTTGGTTTGATATTAGAAGAAGGTAGAGGCGTTCAACAGGATTCTGATTCGGCTGCAGTGTGGTATAGTGAGGCGGCCCAACAGGGACACGAGGGTGCCCAGTTGAGACTGGATAAGATGAAAGATAAATAACTGTAGTAGGTGAACTCAGCAAGCACTTTTTCACGAAATAAACGGATCCGTGAATGGATAGTTTACTGAATAAACGAAATCGCTAAGACATCCTTTCATCTGGATTTAACCACGGATGACACCGGAACCTTCAGAATATTTCCGTGGGAATAAACGAACACCATGCTCGGAAAGTATCAGGCGCGGCCCGGATCGTTTTACCACGGTCAAATATGAAAGCCTGTAAATCAGAAATGAACACACCTGCAGACCTGATCATGGCCGCAAAATTTATTTAATTAAGATCGATAAAATAAAAAAAGTTAGCAATAGGTTAAGCACAAAAAGAAAAAGGTGCTAACGAAATTCGCTAACACCTTGATATTATTGGTAGCGGGGAGTGGATTCGAACCACTGACCTTTGGGTTATGAGCCCAACGAGCTACCAGACTGCTCCACCCCGCGATATGTCGATATTCAAAATCGGTGAGTTTACACCATTATCTCCAATATTTGTCAAGGAGTTATTTTGTTAAAGCCTTTTGAATGGTGCTTGCTTACGATGACTCGAACTATATATTTGGCGTAAAGTCGCTATTTAGTTATGTAACCCATAAAGCGGTAAATAAGCTTGGCCGCCATGAAATCCGGCGCAACGATGCCGGGAATCGGCGCCAGCTCTACCACGTCAAAGCCGCGAATATTACTGGAACGCGAAACTAACTTCAGCAAGCGTAAAACATCCCTCCAATAAAGACCGCCCGGTTCCGGTGTGCCCGTTGAAGGCATTATGGAAGGATCAAAAACATCTAAATCAATAGTGACAAATACATCGCCGCTCAGGTCTTTACAAATTTTTTCACACCAGTCTTTCTTTTCTAAAGCGAAATCGGCGCTATAGGATTTAACTTTGCTTTGCGGTAAAAAATCAGCTTCGTCTTTGCTCATACTTCTGATGCCCACCTGTATCAGGGGACATATTCCCGCGATTCTTCTGGCTACGGAGGCGTGGCTGTAAGGGCTTTCCTGATAGCTTTCCCGTAAATCGGCATGGGCGTCCAATTGCAGCACTTTTAGTTCAGGATATTTTTCTTTAAGAGCTTGCACAGCGCCTAAACTGATGCTGTGTTCTCCACCCAGCATTACCGGTATTTTATTTAGAGTAGCAATTCGGGTAATTTTTTTACGCACGACATTAATCATGTTTTTTGGCCCGCGGGCGTCAATAGTAACCGGTAAAGTTGTATGAATTCCGGCCAAATAAGTTTCTTTCTTTAACTCCTCATCGTAGAGCTCCATGTTGGTCGAAGCTTCGATGATCGCTGCCGGTCCCTGGCGGCTCCCAGTCTGATAAGTGGAAGTCAGATCATACGGAAGGGGAACGACGACAAACAAAGCATCGCGCAGTGAATGTGTTGGGTAAATTCCTCCAAAATTCATAAGTTCAATCCTCACTAATAATTAATTAATATTAAAACATTTGTACAAGATTTTTAAATTACTGCCGGTAATACCCGAGAAAAAAATTATTATCTTCATAATAGAGAAACGAGTAGTGACTGATCCAGTCGCCCAGCGTAACAAAAGTCTTTTTCTTTCCCGCAATAGTATAATGATTTAAACTTGGCACATGACAATGTCCCAGAATAACAGCATCATAATCTTCCTGAAATTTAGCCAAGGCAAAAGAAATCATTTTTTTAACCAAGGCATCACCATTCTCAATGGTCATTTCCTTGCTGGCGGTAGAACTGAAACCAGCCAATGTCCAGCGCAGCGATGCTGGAATAAAGCGCTGAATGTTATAAAAGGCATGGCTACGCAAAAATTTACGAAATAAAATATATTTAATATTGGTGCTATCCGTGGTGTCGCCATGAGCAATCAAAGCCTGCAAATCATCTAATCTTACATTTGTCCATTCCTCAAATACTTCCATTCCCAAAACATCGCGAAAATATTCTACCATAAAGAAATCATGGTTTCCCTCGCTCAGATGGATGCGGACACCGGTCTTTTGTAATTCAATTAATTTATTAATGACCGGTATAAATTCCGGATAAATTATTTCCTTTTGGCAAAACCAAAAGTCAAACAAATCGCCGACAATATAGAGATCATCAATATACACTGGTCCTGTACTGGGCTCATCAGAATCGACAAGGCGACTGATCTTTCCTTCTTTAATATCATTGAAGAAATTTATTAGTTTTCCGTATCGTTCATCATTAGCTCGTCTTAAATGAGCATCGGAAATAAAAATAGCCCTCATTACTTTAATCCCATCGATTTAATATAAATACGCTTTAGCAGATACCTTCTGCAAGGTCAATAAGCACCTGTGGGGTCCCTGTATTAACTAATAAAATATAATTGATTCTTGTTTTGTCCGGTTTTTTTTGCTAGCTTTGACCAGAGCTATCTAATTGGGAGAATATTAAAATTCACAATTTTAATTAAAGGCAAAAAAATGATAAAAAAACAAAAGGTAATCAAACGGGCAATAGATGTATTAAAAATAGAAGCGCAGAGTATTTTGCAATTGATCGATAAAATCGATAGCAACTTTTCCCGTGCTGTGGATTTAATTTCCAAATCCAAGGGAAGGGTAATTATTACCGGAATAGGCAAATCCGGCTTGATTGGACGAAAAATTGTTGCCACGTTAACAAGTACGGGAACACCGGCGCTTTTTCTCCATCCTGTCGAAGGCATCCACGGCGATTTAGGCATTGTCACTAAAGAAGACATATTGCTCGCCATTTCCAACAGTGGTGAAACCAGTGAACTTATGCCCATCATCAATTCCGTCCGTCACATCGGCGCTCCGATTATCGCTTTTACCGGAAATATGTCGTCAACTCTTGCGCGAACGAGTGATATCGTCATTGATGTTTCCGTGGAAAAAGAAGCCTGTCCTTTCGGTCTTGCTCCCACTTCCAGTTCTACCGCTACTTTGGCTATTGGCGACGCTCTGGCTATTGTTCTTATTGATGAGAAGCAATTTAAAGAAAAGGATTTTTACAAGTTTCATCCGGGTGGAAATCTGGGCACGAGATTAAGGGAAACAGTGGGAGACGCCATGATTGTCGGGAAAAAGATTCCTAAAGTGCTTACTGGGGCTTCAGCACAAAAAGCGATTGAAGAAATTAACCGTAAAAATGTTGGATTTGTTTTGATCACGGATAAGAAAAATAAATTGCTGGGAATTTTAACTGACGGTGATGTTCGCCGCATGATCAGCAAAGGCGTATCTTTTGAAGGAAAAATTATCGATGAGATGATGACTGGCAATCCTAAGACGATAGATAAAAATGTCTCACTGGCGCAGACGATGGAACGCATGCAAAAAGAAGAAATAACTTCGTTTGCCGTGGCTAATGAGGAAAAGGAACTCAAGGGATATATTCATTTGCATGATATTTTAGGCCGGGGCGGATCGGTGAATATTTCTCTAAATCAATAATTACAGGAAAAATAAGAAATTATGTCCCTCTATGAATTTGATGGTAAAAGACCGCAGGTGCCTTCTGATTCTTTTGTTCATCCGGATGCGGTTTTAATAGGTGACGTAAAAATCGGCCATGAATGCTTGATTGCTCCCGGAGTTTCCATTCGGGCGGATTTCGGCCCGGTTGTCATCGGCAATCGTTCCAACGTTCAGGATAATTCGGTTATTCATGTATATCCTGATTCTCGCGTCATCATTGAGGAAGACGTTACCGTGGCTCACGGAACAATCCTTCATGATGTGCACATCAAATCCAGATGCGTAATCGGCATTGGTGCTATTGTACTTTTTAACGTCGTTTGCAAAGAAGATGTTTTTGTGTCTGTCGGTTCAATTGTACCTAAAGGCATGCATATTCCCGCTGGTAAAATCATTGCCGGTAATCCGGCAAAAATTACTCATGATGTTACTGATGACCAAAAAATGATGGCGAAAGCAGGTATCGACTATTATCGCGACCTTTGCAAAAAATATATCGCCACGATGAAAGCAATTACTTGAGATGCCATAATCTCAGATTGCACAATCTGGGATTATGTAATAAGGTGGTGAGGAAAAAAATCACTTAAAATTCAATTTGTAAAACTATTGCTAATTCAGTTTTTGCAGTTTATAATAATTCACTTATAAGTTACCACCTTGCAGGTGGTAATTACCGGTAAGGTAAAAACCTTATTTACTATGCGCTCCCTTGCTGGATGCGCACCCGGTCTTTGGTTAACTTTGTTGACATCGTCGTCGGCTTCCTCAACGTATAACCTGAATAACCTAAAGGTCACTTGGGGTCACGCGTCAGTAATACACCTGCGGAGCCTTTTCCTTGCTGCCGCGTTATCCTTTGAAAGCGAAATGGTATTACAAAAAAGATGAGGATAAAAAATGTTTTTTCCGCGGCTCTCTTCTATCACCTTCTTCCTGTAACCGAGTATTAGGTAATTATCCACCCTTTGACTTATTTATGAGTTAGGCGAAAACGACTAATGCGAAATTAGGGCATGACGCGTACACACAAGCGCGGCCTCGACCCGATTCCGGACATCGGTTTTTGCGAAGATGTTGCGCAGATGGGTCTTGACGGTCTTGGAGCTTATGAAAAGCTTATCGGCGATTTCTTCATTGGTCATGCTATGGCTGATTAGCGCCATAATCTCCATCTCCCGTGGGGAAAGCATTTCCAGTTTTGCCGAGCTCAAGTGGGTGAGAGGTTTAAGAAGATCTTTTTTCTTCATGAATCCTTTGATGAATTCATTGAAAACCAGTGTGGTCATCTCAGCGTCGAGCCAGATCTCTCCCCGGGCCACCACGCGAATGCATTTAATAAGTTGTTCGTCACCCAGTTAGGTTCGGAAAAACCCCTGCACCCCCCCTCCATCATCGCCATAACGTTTTCCTCGTTGAAGCGTATGCCGGAAGATGATGGTTTTCATGGTAGGCATTTTATCCATACAATCGAGGATTCTTTCCAAATCCAAGGCCGCCACATCTCGCAAAATGGCCTGTTCCAAGAGGAAAATATCCGGCCGCTGCTCGATCATTTGCTTCATGAAGGCAATGACCTGTTTCGCCTCGCTCTCGAGATCTTTGATGATGATGGTGCTGAGGAAGATTATATCTTTCTCCATTTATTCGAGATGTCAAAGATATCATCAGGCTTCTTGCACCTGAGATGTTTGGCGTTACTTTCTTTCCATGAGTAATC
>CAVQCU010000069.1:0-16190 GCA_963710995.1 uncultured delta proteobacterium | reverse complement strand
TAAAAAGTTTTTTATGATCACGGACGGCAAGAAGGGGAAGGGCTATGATGTGATCTCGGCGCCGATGTACAGCCCGGACTCTTCCCGACTGGTTTATGCCGCCCGGCAGGGAGATCAGTTTATTTTCATCGAAAACGACAAGGCTGGGGCGAGCTATGATCAGCTCAGCGTCTGCAGTTACAGCCCGGACTCCAAGCAACTGGCCTACACCGCCAAAAAGGGCGACAAATGGTTCATGGTGGTGAACGGAAAAGAAGGCCCGCGCTACGACGGGGTTGGCATCGCCGTCTTCAGCCCGGACTCATCCCGCGTTGCCTACCTGACTTCCAAAGACAAAAAGGAAAGCATGGTCATTGACGGCCGGCAATGCCCGGCCTTCGAGCAGGTGGGTTTTTTGAGGCTTCAGCCCCGATTCCAGGCATGTCGCGTATTCTGCCATGGAGAAGGGTAAAGGTACCATGGTGGTGGACGGCAAGGCCGGCGCGAAGTACGATGCGATTCTTGTCCCCCTTTACAGCCCTGATTCCTCTCATCTGGCTTACGGGGCGAAAAAAGCGGGCAAGTGGCTGGTCGTCAAGGACGGCAGAGAGGGCGCTCCTTATGACAAGGTGACGCTGCCGGCCTTCAGCCCCGATTCGCGGCGCATGTCTTATATGGCGCAGATAGACGGCAAGTGGCGGATGGTGGTTGACGGAAAAGAGGGAATGGCTTACGACGGCGTATCCATTCCGGCCTTCAGTCCCGATTCGCGGCACCTGGCCTACGCGGCGCTGTCGCACGGGACCTGGACGGTCGTTGTCGATGGAGAGGAAGGGACGAGTAAATTCAGCGCCATCCTCAAGGGTGCCTCGTTGGTATTTACCGACGCCACGCACCTCCATACGCTGGCGCTCAACCTGACTGGACAGGCGTTTTTAAGTTACGAGATTGAGATCGGGAACTGAAGCAGACGATGCCCTGTGACTTTTTCCAACAGGCATCACACACGATCATGACGGAATGATGTTTCCTATGATTAGAGCCGTATCAAACCATCATATTCCTGTTTTATATACTTTACATCATCGTCTAATTAAAACGACGGGACAGTAGTGAAAGAAAATATTTCCACAACGCAAATTTTGTCCAAAAAGGGAAGTTAAAAGAAATTTTAAAATGCATTGCCAGGGATGCCCATGACGAAATCGATTAATCACATCAGCCACGCCCGCCTCCTCGAGGAGTTGCGCATCAAGAGCTCTGCTATTGACTCCGCCGTTAACGGCATCGCTTTCGGTGATCTTGAAGGCCGGGTGACCTACGGAAATGCCGCCGCCATTGCCCTTACAGGCTATACGCTGGAGGAGGTTCTCGGCTGGTCAGTGTTGACATTTGCCGATAACCAAGAGGAGGCCGCCCTTATCTTAGCCGAGGTCTTGAAAAAGGGCAGCTGGATCGGCGAGGTGGCCGGGCGAAAGAAGGACGGCTCGCTGCTTGTCGTCCACCTGTCGGCAAGTCTTGTCCGCGGTGAGGACGGCGAGCCCGTATGTACTTTGTGTTCATTCGTGGATATCACCCGTGCCCAGCAGGCGTTAGATGAGTTGCGCATCAAGAGCTCTGCTATTGACTCCGCCGTCAACGGCATCGCTTTCGGAGATATTGAAGGCCGGGTGACCTATGCAAATGCCGCTGCCATTGCCCTTACAGGCTATACGCTGGATGAGGTTCTCGGCTGGTCCGTGTTGGCATTTGCCGATTCCCAGGAAGAGGCTGCCCGTCTCTTCGCCGAGTTCTTGGAAAAGGGTAGCTGGATCGGAGAGGTGGCTGGGCGGAAGAAGGACGGCTCGCGCATTGTTGCTCACCTGTCGGCAAGTCTTGTCCGAGATGATGATGGCAAGCCTATCGGTACTTTGTGTTCCTTCGTGGACATCACTCGTTCCCGGCAGGCGTTTGAGGAGCTGCGCCTCAAGGACTATGCCATTGCCTCGTCCATCAACGGCATCGTTTTCGGGGATCTTGAAGGCCGGGTGACCTACGGAAATGCCGCCGCTGTTGACCTTATAGGCTATACACTGGAGGAGGTTCTCGGCTGGTCCATATTAACATTTGCCGATAACCAGGAGGAGGCAGTCCTTATCTTAGCCGAAGTCTTGAAAAAGGGCAGTTGGATCGGCGAAGTGGGCGGGCGGAAGAAGGACGGTTCGCGCATTGTTGTCCACCTGTCGGCAAGTCTTGTCTGCGGTGAGGACGGCAAGCCCGTCTGTACTTTGTGTTCCTTCGTGGATATCACCCGTTCCCGGCAGGCGTTCGAGGAGTTGCGCCTCAAGGACTATGCCATTGCCTCGTCCATCAACGCCATCGCTTTTGGCGATCTGAATGGCCGCATCACCTATGTGAACGAAGCCTTTCTCCGTCTCTGGGGTGGCGACGATGTTGCCGAGGTCATTGGTCGCACCGTCTTTACCTTCGCCCAGTCGGAACAGGAGGTCGAGCGGATCCTCCTGCATGTCTTCGAGCATGGCAACTGGCAGGGCGAATTCACGGGTATGGCCAAGGATGGGCACGCCGTGACGCTTCAGCTCTCTGCTCACCTCGTTGCCGACGAGCAGGGTCGGCCGACTTGCCTGATGTGTTCATTCGTGGACATTACGGAGAAGAACAGGGCGCAGGAGGATCTCCGACAGACGTTAGACGAACTCGAACAGCGGGTGGCCGAGCGGACGAAAGAGCTGACCGAGGCCAACGAGAAACTCCGCCGGGAAATCGAGGAGCGCAAACTCGCCGAGAAAAACCTCCGGCAAAAGGAGCGGGAACTCCAGCTCAACGCTTTGCACCTGGAAGAGACAAACATCGCGATGAAGGTCCTGCTCGAAAAACGGGAAAAGGACAAGAACGAGTTGGAGGAGATGGTCCTGGCCAATGTCCGGGGTCTGCTGCTCCCCTGCCTTGAACGTCTTCGGGGCTGCCGCCTCAACGACCGGCAGAAGATCTATGCGGATATTCTCGAGACCAATCTTCAAACCATCGTTTCACCTTTCCTCCACCGCCTCTCCAACCGCTTTCTGAACCTTACCCCGGCGGAGATCCAGGTGGCCGGTCTGGTGAGGGAAGGAAAAACATCCAAGGAAATCGCTTCTCTGATAAATGTTTCCGAGCGGGGCGTCGAATTCCACCGCAACAACATTCGCCGGAAATTAGATCTGACCAACGCCAAGAAAAACCTCCGCACTTACCTCTTGTCGCTGTCTTAGTCCAATTCCAATTCCAAATCAAGCGCTACCTTTGTTGGCAGCAAAGCCCGGCGCATGCCTGGGGCGTCGTCGGCTTCCTCAACGTATAACCTGAAGGTCATGCGTGTCTACAATACGCCTCGTTGCTTCCTCCTAGCCCCACCGAAGCGGGACAGTTTCCAATATCCAGAGGGCATTAGATAATTCGACTTACAAAATTCAGTTCACGTTGCTCCTGAATTTTAAGTCTCATTACAACTAATGAATTCCAGTTCACTGCGTAACTTTAATTCGAGTTTCACTGCCGCCGCGATATCATAATTGATTTGGAAATGGAATAAGGTGCTTTAAGGCGTGCGTCTAACGCACGCTACATCTGTTCCGTTCGTTCCCAGGCTTCACTAACACTTGGTGCAGCCTGCGGAATCTCTATACCTTCCCGTGTTCCAAGTTTCCACCCGCGATAGGGATATTCACGACGCTCGGAACCCTGATGTTTTCCTCAGCCTGACTCTGGGCGGCCTTCCGATCCTTCAAGGCATAACGGTTCAACCCGGACAGGTGTATCGGCCCCATATAGCGCTCCCACTCAATAATCATCGCATCCACGGGAAAGGCGCTGCGATCCGCAGCCTTTTTGTATGCTGCAAACACTGAATTAGTAGGGTTTCACAAACAGAATTTTGAGGGGGTTTTTCCTCACCTCATGTAATCACATATATACATATTACTTGACAATCATATCGTTTAGTATTATACTTAAACAAAAAAGGAGGTAGGAAATATGCTTAGAGCTTCGGTAACTTTACCCAATGATCTTTTAAAAGAAGCCAAAGCTGTATCCGGTAATAATTTATCGGCTCTTGTGGCAGAGGCTTTACGAAAATATCTCAAAGATGCAAAAACAAAAAAAGCCCTCAATAGCTTCGGCAGTTGGCAGGATCAAGAAAAAGATAGTGTTGATATAGTTAATGCGTTGAGAAGTGATAAGGGGCGTAATTATGCAGACCGTGATAATTGATACAGATGTGGCTATTGATTTCTTAAAAGGGAATAATTACGCAAAAGAACTTTTGTCAAGGCTTTTCCGGTCTGATTTGGCACACTTGAGTATTTTATCTGTTTATGAATTGCATGCCGGTATGCGTGACAATGAGAGAATAAAGACGCAGGACTTTATAAATGCCTGTAACGTAGAATTAGTTACGATGGATATTGCAATAAAGGCGGGAGAGCTAAGAAGATATTACAAGACCAAAGGCGTTACATTAACATCCATTGATTGTTTGATTGCGGCAACATCAATTATTCGCAAATTTAGAATTGCAACCAGAAATAAAAATCACTATCCGGACAAGTCATTATTACTTGATCTTTGATTGTTGAGTTAAAAAACATCATCATTTTCCAATTCAATGATGATACCGCGGCGGCAGTGAAACTCGAATTAAAGTTACGCAGTAAACTGGAATTCATTAGTTGTAATGAGACTCAAAATTCAGGAGCAACGTGAACTGAATTTTGTAAGTCGAATTATCCAATGCCCTCTGGATATTGGAAACTGTCCCGCTTCGGTGGGGCTAGGAGGAGGCGACGAGGCGTATTGTAGACACGCGTGACCTTCAGGTTATACGTTGAGGAAGCCGACGATCCCGGTCTCCGCTGGGGCAGGCTGTGCCAACAAAGGTAGCGCTTGAAGTGGAAATGGAATAACAACTGGTGCAATCTGCGGAAGCTCTATACCTTCCCGTGTTCCAAGCTTCCACTCGCGATAGGAATATTCACGACTCTCGGAACCCTGATGTTTTCCTCAGCCTGACTCTGGACGATCTTCCGATCCTTTAAGGCATAACGATTCAATCCGGACAGATGTATCGGCCCCATGTAGCGCTCCCACTCAATAATCCTCGCATCCACGGGAAAGGCACTGCGATCCGCAGGTGTCATCCGTGAGGCGAGATCCATGAGCTTATTATTATGGAAAATGTACCTGGGTGATGCGTAAAAGGAAAAAGTTATGGCCAATTTCATGGTTGTATTCACAAAATTAGTCACTTTACGAATCCTGTTCCTCATTCCCGTAAACTTGCAGATCCCATCATACATCGTCACAACACCTTTCAACGCTGACATCGCCATGACAAAAAGTCTCCGGTCAATAATCCGGAAGTCACGTTTCGGTTTGCCCTTTAGGAACAGCCGATCATAGGCTCCGCTGTTGCGGTTGGCCTCCGACTGGAGCAAATGTTTCATCCGGCCGACCGTGATTGGATTTACCGATCCGGTTGAACACTGATAGATTCGATGTTTCCCCGGCATCGCCAGCGCTTCGGCCGCAGCCAGAATCAGGCTGTTCGCCACGAGATCCGCCGGAATGATATCAATGACACCGTTTGCTTGTGCGGGAAAGAAAGGCGTCTTCTCACGGGCATAGGCAAGGATAATCGCATCCGCCACTTTGACGCCTTCAACCCACCCCGGGACTGGTTCCTGGTAAGTGCTTTCAATGATTGCCGGACGGACGATGGTCAGTGTGGAGTCCTGCAGCGCCTCCATGATAATTTGCTCACCGAGCCACTTCGTGAAAGTGTACGTGTCGTTCCAGCCATAGCGATGGGATTCTTTTACACCCAGCTCAACCAGACGTTCAGCTAGTTGATCGGGTCGGGGACAGTTTTCTTCAATATCACTGATCTTTTTCTGAAGCTTCGCAATCAGCGGGCGAACATCATAAAAGCCTCTCGGATTTCTTTTGAATGCCTTGCTGGTCGGAGCAACGACTTCTTCGCGGCAGTCTCCTGTATTGAATCCGTTTACATAACAGGTTGCAACATGGACCAGCGGAATGGTCCCCGCTATTTTGACCAGATCCGCTATATTCAACAGGCTCAATGTGTTGATCATTAATGCCCGCTGAAGTTGTTCCCGGAATTCTACGCAGCCCGCTACATGGATAATGACATCAACCCGGCCGGCGAGCAGAGTGAAATCTTCCCTGTTCAGGCCGAAATTTTTCTCCGTGAGCTTACCCGTGACGCATTCAATCTTATCTTGGCAGAATTGCCTGAAATAGGCAGGGCTGTCATCTTTGAGCCGATCAAAGATGGTGGACACGGCAATCTCATGGTCAAAGCGCTCCCTGGCCGTAGGATGCCGATCGTTTCCCCGGATCAACAGGATGATCTTTTCGACATCCGGTATCTCACGAATCATTTTTTCGATGACAACTTTTCCCAAGAATCCAGTCGTACCGGTGATCATGATTCGTTTACCGGCCAATTGCTCCTGCACAGATATTTCATTGCTGGTGAACATGAACAGTCTCCTTCATATCAGAATTTATATTGCATTTATTTTCTGCAACGACAAAGTCGGCAATCCAAGCGGGAATAAAGGCCCAGGCGCGATTCCCTCCCGGCGTCCCTCCGAGGTCCAGGGTGCCGAACAACCAAACCTTGGATTTATAGTACAGCGTGGCCCCTTGCCCCTGAAGCCTTTCAGCAAAACTCAGAATACCCGGCTTCTTCAATGTGCCGTCTTCGACAACACAATAGCCGGCATTATGACCATCGCTATCCGGCCAAACTGTCGTATAGTGGGAAGCCAGCGCGGCGCCGACCGACATGAACCGGACGAAATCGGCGACACTACGCAGAGCCAGTCCAAACCGGATTTTTAGATAAAGGGCCGCAGGGAGATGCATGGGCTCCTGCTCGTCTTCCTTTTCCGTATACCCATGGACAGTCCGGAGATATTCCCTGCCCCATTTCCCCGTATCTTTCAGAAATGCCGAAAGGCGCCACATTGGGGATGAAAAATCGACGGCATAGACCTTCCAGCACTGTTTGAACATCTCATCCGCCATCGCATGGGCAACCGTCGTCCCATTTCCCAATGTTATATTGTCCAGGGCGCCGATAGTATAGGATGTCATGCCGAGATAAAGGGGATTGGCCAGAGAAGCCTCTCCAAACTTGGCTTTTAAGGCGCTGATATGCTTGGCATTGAGGGGTTTGGTGACGTCTCCATTTAAAAAAATGATCCGGCTGAACATCTGGGCATACCGGGATTGTTTTTCCATCTGCTGAAATCTGTTTATTCCTGCCGCAAGCTGATCATCAGCGATATCGATGACGGCAACGCGGACTTTATCCAGCAGCAGAGTTTTCAAGTTCACATCCGGCATGTCATAGATCCTTTTGAGCAGCAGTTCGGACATGTTACCGACGCCTCCGGCATAATCGATCACAATGACGGAGCGGTTTGCCGTTATTTTGAGGGCATAGATAATATCCTCCAGGATCCTGTTCACTATAGCTTTTCTACCCAACTGATCTTGAGATACAAAGGTTGAATCCAGGGTTACCTGCTCCTGGGGCACTTCGGATACGGGGTATAAGCCAAGAAACCGGCCATGCCGATCAATGCTGAACCTTCCGATACCCCGGACCGCGCGGGAATCCATAGGGGTGTCGAGCATATCCTCCATGTGGTTGGCAACGTATATGGGCGCCTGTCCGGTGATTCTGGCGTGAAAAGCGGGATACAGCTCCCGCAAAATCCCGTAGAGATTAATACCCGCCGGCCAGAGGTTGCCAAAACAGCGATTGGCGATTTTCACCTCCACGGGTGAGCCGACCATCGTATGAATTTTGTTTTTCCTGAAAAGATTCCCAACGCTCCGCAATAAATTGAGGATGTGTAATGTTTCCTTCATAACCCGCTTGGAAATTTCAAATCCCGGCACGTCACAATATTCGGGATGTGAGGTAACGGCCTTGAAGAAAGGTGCGCGGAAAATATACTTTGCCTGCCGGCGCAATTTTCTTCCGGTAATTTCCTGATGGGACAGATCTTCAGGAATGTAGCCGTCCTTGACGGTCATGGCATTGATTTGTTCAATGGAATGAGGAATGTCGTTTGCCTGCTCATAGCGTTTCATCAGGTTGTGGTAGTCCTGTAAGCCCTTCCATGATTTCTCGTTATGAAAAACATCCTCAGCTTTCACATGCTGTCGCTCGACTTTTAATATAGACATCGTGCGGGAATCAAGAATTCGATCTTCAATACCTGCAATACGAGAAGGTCTTACAATCTTGATTTTTTTTTCTTCATGGGTTATAGATAAGTCAATGGGTTGATCAATGATCTTCTCCATCGTGGCGGTTTTCATAAAAACTCCTTTAATATCAATTGATTTTATATATTTATTGAATCTAATCTCTTCTGAATCATAAGTGGCTCAACTATTACATATTTTTTCTGAAATGCATAACTGGTTTATTCACAGTATACTACAAGCTATAACCAAGTATTATGAGCCGACATCATTTGCTTGGCTTATTGATATAATCTAATGAATTTATATAGTTACTGATGAAATACGAAATGGATAAACCGACATGCGGAAGGATGGATTTAGGCATAAAGGAGTCCTGCCGGAGTTGTGAATAGGGTGAAAAAAAGTCACGGGACGGACTAAACAAACAGCCTTTTATGCTCACCGTAAGCGGAACGGTCTTTCCGGGGGATTGCCATTTGTAATTAATGATAGGGTATGCCCACTAAATCAGCGGCATAATCCTCTGGCCTTTAGCGGCTTCTAATAATTTACAATTCCCCAATTCACATGCTTTTTGAGCATCACGGCAACCTCGTTCGTTATTGCCCTGACTTAAATAAACAATTCCTCTGTTGTTGTAGGCATCTGCATAATCCGGTTTGATTTCGATCGCCTTGTTGTAATCCTCAATTACCTGCCTGTAATTGCTAAGGTAGGTATAGGCAATACCTCTGTTATAATAGGCATCTGCATAACCCGGTTTGATTTCGATCGCCTTGTTGTAATCCTCAATTGCCTGCCTGTAATTGCTAAGGTAGGTATAGGCAATACCTCTGTTATAATAGGCATCTGCATAATCCGGTTTGATTTCGATCGCCTTGTTGTAATCCTCAATTGCCTGCCTGTAATTGCTAAGGTAGGCATAGGCAATACCTCTGTTATAATAGGCATCTGCAAAATCCGGTTTGATTTCGATCGCCCTGTTGTAATCCTCAATCGCCTGCCTGTGATTGCCAAGGCCATCATAGGCATTACCCCTCAAGTAATAGGCCTCTACAAAACCTGGATTGATTTCGATCACCTTGTTAAAATCATCAATCGCTTGCCTGTAATTGCCGAGGTTGTTATAGGAAAAACCCTTGTTAATATAGGCTTTATCAAATTTCGGAAAAATCTCGATCGCCCTGTTGTAATCCTCAATCGCCTGCCTGTAATTGCCGAGGTCAGCATAGGCCCCCCCCCTGTTATAATAAATAAACCAATTATAGTCAGTAACTTTCAAAGTATGATCATACAATGTAATGTTGTTCTGCCAGTACCCGACTTGTGTCCATGTAATAATTGAAATGCACAAAATGCTCAATGCAGATGATGTCAAAAGTATTTCTTTTCGGTAGTTCCATTTTTTCAAGAGATCAGGAACACCCCATGCCACTATAATGAATAACCCTATCAGGGGGATATAAGTGTATCGGTCTGCCATGGCCTGAGGGCCAGCCTGCAATATACCAATGACAGGCACAAGCGTACCTATATACCATAGCCAACCTGTTGCCAAATAAGGGGATCTCTTTGCTCTCCAGATCACTACTAAGGTTATAGCGATAAGGAGGAGTATCGACCCAATAACCTGCCAGAGCACCAATAACTTTGGATAAGGATAAAAGACGGCAAGATTACTCGGCCAGATCATCTTTCCAATGTAAGCAATATAGGAAACGAAGGCATTCTCAATACGAGCACCCAGTGGAAGGGTTTTAAGAACAGCTCCTGCACTTTGTGCGGCGAGATATGTTACGATACTTGAAAGGACTGCCAGGACAAAAAGGGGAACTTTTTCCCAGAGCAGAGGATAGATCAATAACCATTTGTATTCGGGATCGGCTGTTTTCTTTACTTCCAATATTCCTTTTACAGCATCCTTCTTTTTAGATTTCTTTTTTTGCTTGTCAGAAGCCACAGGCTTCAGCACTTCAGCCTGGATTTTCTGATCCGGTTTTATTTCCTGAAAACGCTGCAGGGGCCAGTAATCCAGAAGCAGCAGTACAAAAGGAAGGGTTACCAGCATAGGTTTCGCCATTAGGCCCAGGACAAAAAACAGAAGTACAAGGCAATATCTCCGCAATCCCGGATGTTCAACATAATAACTGTACGCTCCCATGGTAAGCATCCAGAAGAAAGTGGAAAGAACATCCTTGCGCTCTGTTATCCAGGCAACAGACTCCACGTGGAGGGGATGTATCGCAAACAGACAGGCTACAAAGGCACTTGGCCAGAGTGTCTTTGTCATCCGTCGTAATATAAGAAAAAGGAGTATGGTGTTCATAACATGGAAGAGAAGATTTATCAGGTGAAAGCCGGAGGGATTGAGGCCAAAGATTTGATAGTCAAGCATAAATGACAGCCATGTTAACGGACACCAATGGCCGCTCAACTTCGCTAATTCAGAAGAAAAGGAAAAGGCCTGTCCTATATTGTCCAAATTCAGACCGGATTGTACATGAGCATTTTTATACACGTAGATAGGGTCATCAAAGTTGATAAAGCCACAGTCTTTGAGGGACCAAAAGGTGATAACCGTAAGTATCGCCAGCGCCAGGCAAATCAAGACCGGAATCAAGTTCTTATGTTGGGTTGCTTCTGAGTTTAACTTTCCTTGTGAAGTTGGCATTTTTTCTTTGTCCTTTATTCAATCCAAATTATGAAAACTTTTCAGAAATATTTACCATATATTAAGCTAGAATCAAGCAGTATAAGATAGAAATGTTGCATTGATCAGTTGCTACCAGTTTATCCCGTGGCTTCTTAAAAAGTTCTTTGCATGTTCGTCACCTAATTTTGCCGCCGTTTTTAAATCATTCACTGCCAAATTGTTGTTGCCAAGCCTGGCATATGCGACACCCCTATTAAGATAGGCCTTTGTATAGCTTGGATTGATCTCGATCGCCCTGTTAAAATCCTCAATTGCCTGCCTGTAATTGCTAAGGTAGGTATAGGCAATACCTCTGTTATTATAGGCATCTGTATAATCCGGTTTGATTTCGATCGCCCTGTCATAATCCTCAATCGCTTGCTTGTAATTGCCAAGGACGTAATAGGTATTACCCCTGTTATTATAGATGAGACAATTATAATCAGTAACTTTCAAAGTGTGATTAAATAATGTAATGTTGTTCTGCCAGTACCCGACTTGTGTCCATGTAATAATTGAAAGGCACAAAATGCTCAATGCAGATGATGCCAAAAGTATTTCTTTTCGGTAGTTCCATTTTTTCAAGAGATCCGGAACACCCCATGCCACTATAATCAATAACCCGATCAGAGGGATATAAGTATATCGGTCCGCCATGGCCTGATCGCCAACCTGCACTATACCGATAACAGGCACTAGTGTACCTATGTACCACAGCCAACCTGTTGCCAAATAAGGGGTTTTCTTAACCATCCATAAAACTGCCACGGTGATGATTATCAGCAGTAATACTGACCCAAAAACCTGCCATGGCAGCAACAACATTGGATGAGGATAAAGGACAGCGAGATTACTCGGCCAGATCATCTTTCCAATGTATGCGATATAAGAAACGACTGCATTCTCAGTACGAACAACAAGAGGAAACGCTTCAAAAGATTTGACAGCTCTTTTTTCTTGGGCGACGTATGTTACTATACTGGAAAGTATTGCCAGAGCAAAAAGGGGAACCTTTTCCCAAATCAGAGGATAGATCAATGACCATTTATATTCGGAAGCGGCTGGTTTCCTTACTTCCAATGTTTCTTTTACAGCATGTTTCTTTTTTGATTTCTTTTTTTGTTTATCAGGAGTCAGGAGCTTAGACATTTCAGTCTGGATTCTGTGATCCGGTTTTATTTCCTGAAAACGCTGTAAGGGCCAGTAATCCAAAAGCAGCAGTACAAAAGGGAGGGTTACCAGCATGGGTTTCGCCATCAGGCCTAAAACAAAAAACAGAAGGACAAGGAAATATCTCCACAATCCCGGATGTTCAACATAATAGCTGTACGCACCCATGGTGAGCATCCAGAAGAAAGCGGAAAGAACATCCTTGCGTTCTGCTATCCAGGCAACAGACTCTACATGGAGAGGATGTATCGCGAACAGAGCAGCTACAAAAGCACTCGGCCAGAGTGCCTTTGTCATCCGGTAGAATATAATAAAAAGGAGTATGGTGTTCATAACATGGAAGAGAAGATTCATCAGGTGAAAGCAGGAGGGGTTGAGGCCAAAGATTTGATAGTCAAGCATCAATGACAGCCATGTTAATGGGTGCCAATTGGAGCTTTTCTCCACTAATTCAGAAGAAAAGGCCTGTCCTATACTGCTCCAATTCAGACCGGATTGTACATAAGCATTTTCATAAACGTAGCGATTGTCATCAAAGCCGATAAAGCCGCAGTCCTTGAGGGACCAAAAGGTGATAACCGTGAGTATCGCCAGGGCCAGGCAAATCAAGACCGGACTCAAGTTCTTATGTTGGGTTGCTTCTGAGCTTAACATTCCTTGTGAAGTTGGCATTGTTTCTTCGTCCTTTTGTTCAATCCGAAATATCATTCATTTCTTCCGGCACTGTATGATCAATGAACCGGCGATTTCTTTCAGGATGGGCACTTTTTCAATGACGGACGTCAGTTGTCCGGCAATGCCCAGAAGTGATTCAGGAATCTGAGGATGCATGAAGTCGAAGGGTACGATGGAAATATCCGTAAAATCGTGATTGCGGAGTTTCCTTGCGATTTCCCATCTAAAAAAAGCCGTCTCATCGGGGGAATCTCCTGCTCTACGCTTTATGGCGGGTACATTCTTGATCAGTGCCACTTGCGGATTCATCATGTTCGGTTCCGTGAACATGATACCGCCTCCGGGCTTCAATATCCTTGAAAACTCCTTCAATGCAGAATCCACTTCCAGATGATGAAGGGAAGAACTGCCTACAATGAAGTCATAGCTGTTTGAGTTGAACTTGGTTTTATAGGCATTACCCACGACAAGTTTGACGTTTTTGGCATGGACACGCTCCTTCGCCTTCTTGATTAATGCATCGGAAATGTCAATTGCAATGATGGTGTTATCTGTTGCGGCCAGTTCTTTTGTAAAAAGGCCTGTGCCGCAACAAATTTCCAGGACAAGTTGCTTGTTATTGCCGATAAATTCCTTAAATAACCTACATCTCCTGGCCCACCTTATTTTCCCCGCAGGCGTTGACCAGTTCCATATTTCTTCGCCATGTTCCTTGATGTACTCACCATGGATGATCTCGTTCTCTATCCTTTTATCCTTAGTCATGGCCGTCTCCAGCCATCGGAATGGGTCTTGAAGTGCCTTTATCCATACATGTAAGCCCTTTCTGTGCAATGTCCTGAGGACATCAGGTAAATTTTATTTTTTTCGCTGCAAAAACGACCATCCGGAGGAGAAGCAGGCCGTGACTCCATCGCTGAATGTTCGTCGATCCGTAAGTCCGGGCACGATAACGAACGGGAAGATCAACGATTTTCAATCCCAGCTTGGCCGCGCCAAAGATCAGGTCATAGTCGCCGAACGGATCGAAATCCCCGAAATACGTCCGGTTGGCGGTAATTAGCTTATAATCGCTTTTCCAGAGGACCTTGGTTCCGCAGAGTGTATCCTTTACCGGTTGACCCAGCAGCCAGGAAAAGGCCAGGCTGAAGAACTTGTTGCCTAAAAAATTGAAAAAACGCATCGCCTCATCCTCCATGGGATAGACGAGACGGACACCATTGATGAACTCGCCTTTTCCGCTTATCAGGGCATCGTAAAAGCGCGGAAGGTCCTCGGGAGGGACAGTCATGTCGGCGTCCAGGATCATCAATATATCGCCCTTTGCTTGGGCGAATCCCAGCCGCACGGCATCGCCTTTCCCCTTGCCCGTCTGGCGGTGCAACTGGCTTCTTCTTTCGGGATGCATGGAGATTTCCTTTTCAATGACGGAATAGGTATCATCCTGGGAATGCCCCTCTATAAAGACAATTTCCGTCCCCGCACCCATTTCCGGCGTCCGTCTGAAAATCTCGGCGATGTTTCCCGCTTCGTTACGCGCGGCAACAATGACGGAAACAAGAGGCGCTTCGGCGGTATTTCGGGGGCGTGGGCGGGCCAGGATAAAATTGGTCATGGTGAAAAGCTTGAAAGGCCACAGCTTGGCAAGAATCTTGTTGCACAACTTGTCGATGACAGGAAAATGAAAGGGCCACAGGATTTCATGCCAGGTGCGGATGACTTCAAGGTTTGCCAGACTCAGGATGCCAGAAACGTCGTCTATGGTCAGCCAGTTTTGGGGCATTTTTCGTTTTGCCACACCGAGTTTTCCCGCGATAAGCAGCGGTAGCTCCCAGACCCGGCTGTAAGAGTTCATAATGATGCGTGTCTTCTCATGGCAGAGTCGTGAGAGTTGTGCGAAGACCTCCTGCACGTCCCAGATGTCATCAACAAGATCCGAAAGAATGATGGCGTCAAAAGGCCCTTCGAGTATTTGCAGATTGTGACAGTCCGCCTCGACAAACGTGATGTCCGGATGCAGCATCCGGGCGCGCTGAATCATCTCCGGAGAAAAATCGACGCCTTCGCCTTTTGAAGGCCCGAGAGCAGCCAGCAAATCCCCTTTACCGCATCCCAGTTCCAGTACACGTTGACCAGGGGCCACCCAGAAGCGATATATCTCTGCCAACCATTCGTGGTAAGTTGCACTCCAACCTGTCCACGAATCCATTTTGCGGGCGATGGCATCCCAGTGTTTCTTCCTCGCCTTCTGGTAAGAGGCAAAATCTACATTTTCTGAAGCCATACGTTGTTTACCTTGAAGCTCAGATCAATGCGAGCCTTTATAACTGTTCATCATGTTCGCGTAGTACTCTGTACCCCTGATGTTTTTCAGATCCAGGTCCTTCGCGATGATGGACCGGTCCTTGAACCCCTTATCCATGGCCTGTTTCAACGAGCCGACGGCCTCTTCTTTCTTGTTCTGTTTGGCGTAGACACAAGTCATGTTGTAGTGTGCCCCGGCACTGCCCGTAATGATAGAGTATGCATAATAAATCAGCGGCATAATCCTCTGCCTTTAGCGGCTTCCAATGTTTTACAGGTTCCTAATTCACACGCTTTTTGCACATCAGGGTAACCAAGTTCTTTGTTGCCTTGTTCTTTGTTGCCTTGCAATAAATAAGTAAATCCTCGGTTATTGTAGGCCTCAGCATAATCAGGTTTCAGGTGGATAACTTCGTTGAAGTTATCAATGGCTTGTTTGTCTTGGTTAAGATTGCTATAAGTAGTTCCTCGGTTAAAATAGGCTAAAACATTATCCGGTTGCAGACGGATAGCCATAGTAAAGTCCTCTATGGTAGGCTGATTTTGCTCAATGTTTTTATAGGCAACACCACGCCGGATATAGGCTTCTATATAATTAGGTTGTAGCTTGATTGCTTTGTCTAAATATTCAATTGCCTTTTTGGGGTCGGTATATTGTTTCCCATCCCATAACAGTTTTGCCTTATTAATTAAATCTTTTGCGTTCTCATTCGTTTTCGAACATGAATAAATAAATGTTAAAATGAGAAAATGAGAATGATGATTTTTTGCATAGCAGCCCCCATTTATAATTTTACATGTTTTCATTTCTATTATTACAATTGTTAAAAAAATTTAATTCAATTTGTTTGATAAGGTATTCCTTTTGACGGAGGTATTTTTAAGCAGCAAAGGACGTGGATGTCAAGGAAATATTGGCTATTATATATTGGTTATCACTTGAAATGTTGGACATCTATCTTCATCGATGTTTTATTGACTATAGGAATTAAGAAATAAAACTCAATAATCGATTTTGAAAAACCAAATCATCATCACAATCGTTGATTGTACCTACAAAGTTTCAGTAGCGTGCAGT
>CAVQCU010000068.1:0-28151 GCA_963710995.1 uncultured delta proteobacterium | reverse complement strand
AAAAAAAAAAAAAAAAAAAAAAAAAAAAAAAAAAAAAAAAAAAAAAAAAAAAAAAAAAAAAAAAAAAAAAAAAAAAAAAAAAAAAAAAAAAAAAAAAAAAAAAAAAAAAAAAAAAAAAAAAAAAAAAAAAAAAAAAAAAAAAAAAAAAAAAAAAAAAAAAAAAAAAAAAAAAAAAAAAAAAAAAAAAAAAAAAAAAAAAAAAAAAAAAAAAAAAAAAAAACATGGCTTGTTCGTATTCATTCTTCACTATTCTGAATTTTAAACTTTAGTTAGCTATTGAGTCAGCAATGGCTCTGCTTTTTTTATGCACCTTTCAAATGATAATCCTCAATTATGAAAACTGCCCGATACTGAGACTTTGTAGGTGAAAGGTGCAATTTGATAAATATGTACAGCATCTTATATTATTAATTAGCTAAACATCAGACTCACAAAGCGAAGGTAAGGCCGCAGAGTAGGTGTTCCGCTATCTTGATCAGGTGATTCGGCTGCGGGAAGTAGATCTGCATTACATTACAACAACCGTAACCGGAAGAGAAATCTCTATGCGCTTTTTAAAGATGTGTAGAAAGCTATCAAATTACACTTTCAAACCCTCTATAAAAACATTCAAGCTATCTCGAATAGTAGAATGGATTCTCTCCGTACGTTTCGCTGGATTACCAGTGAAGACATAAAGGGAAATAACGCCATTTAACATACCCCAAATTGCATTTTGCATCTGCCGGATATTGCCAGTTGGAGCGAATTCACCGGAATCAATGCCCTTTTTAATGATTTCGGAAATGATCTTAATATTTTCATTGGTCGACCGAATGAGTTCAGTGTTTTGTTTTTCCGTTAGATTCATCTGGCCTGTTTGTATCATGAAAGTCATAAGTATTCTAAAAAGTTCATTATCATTTAAAAAATAATCAACATAAATCCGGGCAAATTCCAGCAAGAGTTGCGAAGCTGATGCTTCCGTGGCTGAAAAATTCTTTATTCTTTCATAAAGCGCGATATTATCGGAAATCAGGATTTGGGCATATATTTCTTCTTTACTTTCAAAGCAAAGGTAAATTGATCCTTTGCTAACTTCAGATTTGGCAGCAATATTATCGACCGTTACGGATTTGAAGCCTCGATCAAAGAAAAGTCTTCGCGCTGCTCTCAAAATTGTATTTTTTCGATTTTCTTTTTCTTTTTTTCTTTTTTCTTCGAAGACCAAATCAGTTATCCTTATTTGTTATGAATATTTATTCCCGATACAAACAAATGCTAAATTCAAACCTCATCCCCAATTGTGAACGCATAGATTAATATCAGGATTGTGTCAAGAAAAATCAAAGATTATGTTTAATTTTCTATTATCTTGCCTCCTGCCAGTTTTTTAGCTCTGTCAAAGGAGAATTAAACTATGTCAGAAGGTAAAGCAAAGTGGTTCAACGAAAGCAAAGGTTTCAGGTTATGCGCTGGGCAAACAGTATTCATCAGGACAAACTCCCGAGAAAATTCAGCATTGATTACATCTTATCCTTTGAATATATCTTGACAAAAACCAGGGATTCGAGTTACTATTTTTCAGGTTTTGAAAGCAATTATTCTTAATTATTCCGTAAGCTAATATTGAGGAGGATCGATAGTGTATTTCTCCAAAGAAATGCAGGAAGCTTCATTAAAGCTCACCCAAAAATGGGCGGATGAAGTAAAAAAATCCCTGAAAGATAATCCCGATCAAAAAGAACGCTTTTCTACCATTTCCGATCTCGAAATAAAAAGACTTTACACTCCGGAAGATATAAAAGATACAAATTTTGCCGAAGATATCAGCGCTCCGGGAGAATTTCCTTATCTGCGCGGCAACCAGATAACCGGCTATCGCGGGCGTTACTGGACATTCCGCATGTTTTCCGGCATGGGCAGCGCACAGGATACAAACCAACGCTGGCACTTGCTGCTGCGTCAGGGGCAAACGGGCCTTAGCACCGCATTCGATTTTCCCACACTCATGGGCTACGATAGTGATTCTCCTAAAGCTCTTGGTGAGGTCGGTAAATGCGGTGTCGCTATTGATACGCTGGAAGATTTTCTGGCACTTATCGATGGTATCCCTCTGGACAAGGTTACCACCTCCATGACCATAAATCCTCCGGCAACTATCCTTTGGGCAATGTATTGCGCTGCCGCTGAAATCAAAGGCGTACCGCTAAGTAAAATTGGCGGCACTATTCAAAATGATATGCTCAAGGAATTCATCGCGCAAAAAACATTTATGTGTCCGCCGGAACCTTCGGTAAAACTTATCAGCGATACCGTGGAATTCGGCACAAAATATGTCCCCCGCTGGAATACGATCAGCATCAGCGGTTATCATATCCGCGAAGCTGGTTCTACAGCCTTACAGGAATTAGCTTTCACGATTCGCGACGGCATTGAATACGTCGAAGACGTTGTCCGCCGCAAAGGTCTCGATGTTGATGAATTTGCGCCGCGTCTTTCTTTCTTTTTTAATTCCCATATCGATTTTTTTGAAGAGATTTGTAAAATGCGGGCAGCTCGCCGCATGTGGGCAAAAATTATGCGTGACCGCTTCCATGCGAAAAATCCGCGTTCGTGGTGGTTACGTTTCCACACCCAGACAGCCGGCTGTTCCCTTACTGCACAGCAACCATATAATAACGTTGTGCGCACAACAATGGAGGCACTCGCTGCTGTTTTAGGGGGCACCCAGTCTCTTCATACCAACTCTCTGGATGAAGTCCTCTGTTTGCCTTCCGAACATGCCGTAGAAATCGCCCTGCGCACGCAACAAATTCTGGCTGAAGAGACGGGAGTAGCCAATACCATCGACCCCTTGGCCGGTTCCTACTTCATCGAATCTCTCACCAATGAAATGGAAGAGAAAGCCTGGGACTACATCCATAAGATTGACGAAATGGGCGGCATGGTTGCGGCGATTGAAAAGGGCTTCCCGCAAATAGAAATTGCGGAGGCTGCTTACAGATTTCAAAGACAACTGGATGCCGACGAAAAAATCATGGTCGGCGTAAATAAATATGTGACCGATGCTAAACATGCTATTCCACTGGTGGATATTGATGAAACGGTTGGCGAGGAACAAATCCGGCGGCTCAAAGATGTGCGCCGGAGGCGTGATAACCGCGCCGCAAAAAAATCTCTCGACGATATAAAGAATGCCTGCAAGACAGGCGCAAACGTTATGCCTTACTGCATTGCGGCAGTTAAGAATCTCGTCACTATGCAGGAAATATGCGATGTGTATCGCGAGGTTTATGGCGAGTATCGCGACCCGGGGCTTTACTAATAATAACACTCGCTGATAATGAGGCCCAAGCTTCAGAAACAAAGTGCTCTGAAGCTTGCAGGTCGAATTATCCCAGGAGCGAAGCGACGTGAGACTGGAAGCGTAAGTGGAATTATCCCGATAGCGAAGCGTATCGGGATTGACTAACAGGAGATATATATGCCACAGAGAAAAATTCGAGTGATGGTAGCAAAACCGGGCTTAGACGGTCATGACCGCGGCGCCCGAGTTCTGGCCCGGTGCTTCCGTGATGCCGGGTTTGAAGTTATTTATACCGGCTGCCATCAAACAGCAGAACAAATTGCTGCCGCAGCAATTCAGGAAGATGTTGACTTAGTCGGATTAAGTTGCCTGTCCGGCGCCCACCGAGCCCTTTTCCCGCGTGTAGTTGAACTTTTACGCGAAAAAGATGCGGCCGATATTACTGTTATCGGTGGCGGTATCATTCCAGAGCAGGATTTTCAGGCACTCTATGATGCGGGCATTAAGGCAATCTTTACTCCCGGCGCGACCCTCGATTCCATTGTGGATTGGATTAGAACCAACATAAAACCAAGAGCATAATACCCTGCAAAATAGGCAATATGTTATGGAAAGTGTAAAAAAAATTTGCAAGGGTGATGTTCGAGCCGCATCAAGACTAATCAGAGATATCGAGGACAAGATACCAACTGCAAAGTCTAAAATTAAAAAACTTTTCCCTCACACCGGCAAGTCTTTTATAATTGGAATAACCGGCTCGCCCGGCGCGGGCAAAAGCACCCTGACCGACGCGCTGATTGCCGAATTGCGCAAAAGAAATAAAACTGTCGGCGTGCTGGCTGTTGATCCGACCAGCCCGTTTACCGGCGGCGCTATTCTGGGGGATAGAGTTCGTATGCTGCGTCATGCCGAGGATCCGGAAGTTTTTGTCCGGTCACTGGCTACCCGCGGCGCGTTAGGCGGGCTTTCCCATGCTGTCAGCGAAGCCATTCATGTTCTGGAAGCTATGGGTAAAGATATAATCATAGTTGAGACAGTGGGTATCGGCCAGCAGGAAATTGATATCATCAATCATGCCCATAGCGTAATTGTCGTCCTTGTGCCCGGTATGGGCGATGAAGTTCAAACGATGAAGGCGGGCATCATGGAGATAGCGGATGTCTTTGTTATCAACAAAGCTAACCGCAGTGGAGCCAAACAATTACATACCGAGTTGATGTCGATGCTCAATTCAGCACCGGCTTCTCCGGGAGACTGGAGGCCTCCTATTGTCATGGTGGGTAATGCCTTCGAACCGGCAACTTTTGCTGAAAAAGTTGCTGAGCTTGTGCAAAAACTTGAAGAGCATTATCTTTATTTGCGCAGCAGCGGCAGGATGCTCGAACGAATCAACCGTAAAATCATAGTGGAGATAAACGATGCCTTACGTGCTAATATTTTAGAACCAATAATACGCCAACTTGAAGAAAGCGGCGAGCTGCAAAACCTGGCTCAAAAAGTTAATAAAAGAGAAGCTGATCCTTATTCTGTTGCGGAAGAGATTGCTAAGCGTTTTTTAAAGTAGTGTGAAGAAATATGAAATCCAGACAAATTAGCAGCAAGAAAAATTCGCAGAGAGCGCCAATGCCTCCGGCAAAAGGCTTGGTGATCGTTATCACCGGTAAAGGCAAAGGTAAAACTACTTCGGCCTTCGGCCAGGCCCTGCGTGCCATCGGGCAGGGTTATAAAGTTTTAATCGTGCAGTTTATGAAAGGAAGAAAATACGGCGAATTCATTGCCGCGGAGAAATATCTTCCCCATTTAACCATTCGCATGTCCGGTCTGGATAGCTTTGTCATGCGTGGCAATCCCGCTGCTGTTGATATCGAACTTGCTGTACAGGGATTTGAGTTTGCAAAAAAGGCAATCGCCAGCGGCAAATATAATATGGTCATCCTTGATGAAATTAATGTGGCTGTGGATTTCAAGCTTATTGGTCTAAAACAAGTTGTCGAGATGATTAAAAATAAGCCGCCCGCACTTGATCTCATTTTAACCGGCCGCTACGCCGCAAAAGAAATTATCAGACTTGCGGACACCGTTAGTGAAGTCAAAGAGATTAAACATCATTATGCGGCGGGAATTAAAGACCGCGCTGGCATTGAGTATTAAGGCCTTTTAACTTTTATATTTTACAGCTTGATTGTTTCTAAAAAAGAACCCGGACGAATTCTTATAACCACCACACACACAATAAAGATTGAAGGACAGGACAAACCGGCTTGTGTTGCTGAATCATTGGCAATGTTTATGATTTAATCACGGGGAAGAACCCGAAATAAATTTTGGTTATTATACATTATCCCACTTAGCTTCGCACGTGGGATAATTCCACTTGCGCTTCGAACTTCATTTCATTTGCTCTTAGCTAGTGTCATTAAAAAACCTCCGTTCCCTCATTAAAAAGGGAACGGAGGTGTAAAAAACTCAACTCGTTAAACCAACCGGCTGGAGTTATTCTCCCTTGAAATTCGGTTCGCGTTTTTCAAAGAAAGCTGTCATTCCCTCTACAGCGTCACCGCTGGTCTTTAGTTTTTCTATCCACTTCTTGTCGGAGGCAAGGCCTGCATCCATACCTTTTTCCAAACCAATAGCCATTCCCTCAAGAACCGCGCTCACGGCAAGAGGAGGTCTCTTGGAAATCGCAATTGCAAAATCCGTAGCTGCTTTCATTAAATCGGCAACTGGGACTACTTTATCTACAAGACCAATGGCCAGTGCGTCCTGCGGAGTAAGTCTCTTGCTGAAAAAAATAAGATCCAGTGCCTTTGACTTGCCCACTATTTTAGGCAAACGCTGCACACCGCCCCAACCGGGAATAATGCCAAGATTTAATTCCGGACATCCGATAGCTGCTTTGGGATTATCTGTCATAAAACGAAAATGGCAGGCCATAGCCAACTCACATCCGCCGCCGAGAGCGTGACCATTTATAGCCGCAATGAAAGGTTTTGTGGAACGTTCGATCCGGTTGTAAACATCAATGCCGTTGGGGCCTTTGTCAATGTTCGCTATGTCAGAAACATCCATGCCCGCGCAAAAAGCCTTTTCTCCGGAACCGGTAATAATGACAACTCTGGTACCCTTGCTTTTCTCTATCTCAGTTACGAGCTGATCCAGTTCTTCGCGTATGCCAATGTTTACAGAGTTCATTGGCGGACGGTTCAGTGTGACGGTAGTTACGAAATCCTTCGTTGAAACGGTAATGTTATTATAAGCCATATGTATCCTCCTGTTTTTTTTGCAGCAATGATAGTGAAATCATCTTTCGCGTTACCTTCTTTAACAAAAATACAAAACATGTAAAGTATAATCAGTGAGAATATTATGCGAAAATCAGCCAAGCGCGATCTCTATGAATCCGGTTACGCTACGCGTTGAATCGCATACGTAATACTTCTATATACATTAATATTACTTAACCTTTTCGGGTTTCACCGCGCATTCAATTTTATCAGCATTCTGTTCAAAGTACTCTTTGATCTTCAGCCGGACAGTTTCGGGGATCTTGATGCCGATGTCTTTTATCCGGTTTTCATATTTCTTGAATGAACGGGTATGTTGCGACGTATTGATGAATATTTGGAAATAGGAACGAATGCTTCCCTCAATTTCCGTCCTGAATTCCATATCCTGGTTTAAAAGGTCCTCCAGCGGAGCGATGAAGCGATAGTTGATAGGCCGGCAGATGGAGCGGTAAGCAACAAAGCGCATCGTCATCTCATCTTCATAATTTTTTTCCCTGATGGCTTTCTCCACAATATTGAGATTAATAGTGTCCAAAATCTGAAAAGCATACCGGGGGCTTAAGGTTTTCTCGATAATCTTTTCGGCATTTTTATATTGATTGCAGGTATTGATGTCTCCTTCAAAATTAGGATCACACCGGACATAGACCACAAAATCGATATCAGAAGTGTTTTCGCAAAGTCCCATATTTGTGGAACCCATTATATCCATTGCTATATCAGAGCCGCGGTTGAACTGCTGGCCGCAGGCGGTTGAGCAAGCGACTTTCAGACGCGGCTCCGTTCGTCCGGCCGCGTCTGCGGTCGGACGAACGTCGTGAATACCTTCTTCTATTAGATGAACAACCTCTTCGAGCTTGTTCAGACGTTCTTCCGTTTCTTCCGTTTGGAACATGCGGTAAAACTGTTTAATATCATTGTAGAGCCGTACTTCAGGAATATGAGAGTATTTTTCGGTTTTTGAATCGAAGTTTTCGCCCTGCTTGAGGGCTTTGTAACGCCCGGCATCAACAATTGTTTCCTGCCAGTTTCCGTCGTTTTGAGGATAGTAATCGGCAATGTCATGGATGCGGTCTTCAACAAGCTTTTTGAAGATGACTTTAGAAACATGCCTGCCTTCCATTTCGATGGTGTAGAAGAAGCCGCCTTCCGCAACACCGCCTGTCAGGGTTGTTACTTCCCCGAAATTAGATGGATTAAGATAGATGGTTCCCTCACTGATTTGAAAACCCCAATCCATATGGATATGACCTGTCAGACATAGAATGACGGGATTGTTGTCGCAGTAATAGCGTAGAGCCGGTGAGCCGGATGTTCCGAATTGGTTTACCCGGTCATGAATGCCGTGTGCCGGTTGATGGCTTACAATTATATCGGGTCTTGCGGCTTTGAAAAAATTATACATTTCGTTGCGGCCGCTTTCAACATCCGCGCTTCCTCCATAAGGCACTACGTAACGTTCGGGAATCCCCGGAGTCCAGATGTTGGCTCCTCCGTAACCGGCAACCCTTAAATCACGCGTGTCATGCCAGTGCAGGTAGAGGTCGCGTTCATGGAGCGACGTATATTTCAAATCCATATCATAATTGCCGGGCAGGGCAAATATCTGTGATTTCTGTTTCATTGACAGGATATTTTCCAAAACCTTGTATTTTTGTTGAAGTACCCGGCGAGCGCGAATTGTGTAGCGCTGATATTTTGTGCCTTTTTCCTCAATCTCTTCAGAATTTTTAGGCGTATTAATCAACTCATCCACAAAATCTTCGATGACCATACCTTCTTTTTGCATTCTGACACGCAAGCCGTGAAAATAGGATTGAAGATCATGGTAATTGATGGCTGTACTCATGTTGTAGAAGGGTATATCAATGAGATCACCCGCAATGATATAGACATCCGCCACTGTTTCGGACAACAGAGTTTTAACACGGTCAAAAGCACCGTGAATATCGGCCACATAAATGATTCTCATATTTGAATACCGGACACCCATTTAAACATAAATGATATTTAATATTAATATAGCAACTAGTAAGAAAATTTAAAAGGGGATATAAACCTCGCCTATAATGATAACACAGTTTCATCAATTCGGCGCTGATAATTTAAAATATCAAATTTCTGAAAATAACATCTGCTTTTAAGTAATAATTATTATCTTGCGGCGCATTCCGCCTTAAAGGTTGACATAAATCATTGATGATATATAATTTCTGATAATTATTCGGAGGTAGTTATGCTGAATTTCAAGAATATTTTATATCCAATCGATCTGGATTCAAAAAATGTTTCTTCGGTAGTGAAGGCTTTAGAATTGGCGCAAACGATTAAAAGCCCAATACATATCTTGTACGTCAACGACATGCAAGCCGGTTATCGCCATCCTACTGATCATGAGGATGCGGTAGCCTTAAGAGTAAAAGAAATTGTTCCTGCTGAATTACTGGAAAACCAAAAAATCATATATGCCAGCTCCAAAGGCACTTTGGATAAAGAAATCGTAAAATATTGCGAAAAAAATAATATCGATTTGATAATAACCGGGCACAAACACAGAAATAAATTATATTCTCTATTGTTCGACAGTCCTGATGAAAATATTATTGATGCCATTAATTTGCCTGTTTTAATAATTCCTGAAAGTTAAAATAATAACACATGTGGAAAATTGAAAATAATCTCCGGAAACGATTTGGCTGTTTTTTATCCATGATATTAATCTCGTCACTCCTTGTTCCGGTGGCCGGTTTTGCCAATACATCCGCGACAAACTTACCGGCCAGCGATATCGGCGCCCTGCTTCCAATCTGGTCAGTGCTGCCATTTGCCGGCATTTTACTTTCCATAGCGCTTATTCCATTATTTGCGCCTCATTTTTGGGAGCATCATTTTCCGAAAGTTTCAGCATTCTGGGCTCTGGTTCTGGCTTTACCTTTTTTGTTTTTCTTTAAAGGAATCGCCGTTTACGAAATAGTCCACATTTTTATTATTGACTACATACCTTTCATAATTCTCTTATGGGCATTGTTCGCTGTTTCGGGCGGCATTTATATTAAAGGCACACTCAAAGGAACTCCCCCTGTTAACATCGTTATGCTTCTTATCGGCACAATACTCGCGTCCGTAATCGGCACTACTGGCGCGTCCATGCTGATGATCAGACCAATATTGCGCTCCAATACCTGGCGTCAGCATAAGGTCCACACAGTAGTATTTTTTATTTTTCTGGTCAGTAATATTGGCGGAGTTCTGACACCGCTAGGCGATCCGCCATTATTTCTTGGATTTTTGCATGGCGTTCCCTTCTTCTGGACATTAAAACTACTTTCCCAAATGGTCTTTGCTGGTTTTATACTTCTGGGCATATATTTTATTTTAGATTCATTCTATTACAAAAAAGAAGATAAACCTGCCCTGCAAAGCCCGGAAATGGAACCTTTAAAAATAGAAGGCGCTCACAATTTTATCTTTCTGGCAGGCATCATCGCCGCTATGTTGTTCAGCGGAAACATCAAGCTGGGCGAAGTAAATATTTTCGGCATTCATCAATCCATCGCAAATTTAATCAAGGATGCCGTTTTGATTATTATGGGATTTTTATCTCTTATCTTCACCAAGCCGGAAGTCAGACAGGGCAATGAGTTTAGCTGGGCTCCCATATTAGAAGTGGCTTATCTATTTGCGGGCCTTTTTATGACCATCATACCGGCGCTGGCCATTCTAAAAGCAGGCGAAAATGGAGCGTTAGCATTCTTAATAAAATTAATCAACACACCGGCGCATTATTTCTGGGCTTCTGGAGTTCTTTCCAGTTTCCTGGATAACGCTCCCACATATCTGACCTTCTTTAACAGCGCGATTGGCAAGTTTTATCCGGGAATGCCGGAAGCTCAGGCGGTTGCCCGACTGATTGTGGAAAAAATTCCTTATCTGACGGCCTTATCAGCCGGAGCAGTCTTCATGGGAGCAAATACCTATATCGGTAATGCGCCCAATTTTATGGTCAAGTCTATCGCCGAAGAGGCCGGTGTGAAGATGCCCAGTTTCTTTGGATACATGTTTAAATACTCCATACCCATTTTATTGGTTTTATTCATTATAATGACTTTTATATTCTTTTAATGAGACTCGCTGATAATGAGACCCAAGCTTCAGAAACGAAGTGCACTGAAGTTTGCTGGACAAATTATACCAGGCGCGTAGCGCCGTGATATAACGAGCAAAGTTAAGTTTGAAGCGTTAGTCGAATTATCCCTTACGCGAAGCGTATCGGGATAATAAAAAAATAAAGCTCATTGCTTGCAGCGATCTTTATTTTTAGTAAACTCTTGATTTTCTAAAAATAATCACCATATTGTGAACAAGGAAATATTTCTTGAAGATACCAGGGAAAGCAGATATAGACCGCATAACTTACATATGGATATATTTTCTTAGAAGGAGTGAATATGGTCGCAACACTGCGTAAATCTTTAAAAACAATAGAGGATTACAAATCAGCTAATCCTCATTACACCGAACTTTTGGATATAATGGCAGATATTTTAATTTTGCGGGAAGAATACCGCAATAGCATGAAATATCCCATTTTTCGTGTGGAAGAAAATTTAATCACCAAAAAAATGGAGGGGGGACTTCCCTTAATTGATTTTATGGGAAAAGAGTATGATTTAACGCGTCCCAAAGAGTATTTTAATTCACTAATTTCCATTGCTGAAAAAAGAATGCCCGAAGTGGCACAAAATATTATCGATATAATTAAAAGTCAACAATTTGATTGGGAAAAAATGATTCGCGCTTCTTTTGACCATAAGACTGAAGAAACTGATACTCAAGAATTGCTGGCCGACCGCGAAGCTGAAGAAAATATTGACTTGATTGATCTTTTTACCGAAGAAAGCTTAAGGCCGGAATTAGAAAGCATTGCTGAAAAATACGGGGAAATAATAGAAAAATCGAATTGGTCGGAAGGATACTGCCCCATTTGCGGCAAAGAACCGAAAATTGGTGAAATCAGAGGCGAAGAAGAAGGAAAGCGATATCTGTTTTGTCATCAATGCGGCTTTAAATGGTATTTTCAACGAATCAAATGTCCATTCTGTGGCAACGAGGAACAGCATTCTTTGGCTTATTTTGAAGTGGAAGGCGAAGAGCGTTATCGGGTGGATGTTTGTAATAAGTGCCGGCGCTATATCAAAACCGTTGAATTGCCTAAATCAAGCGAAGAGCCAAATCTCGACGTTGAGGATATTGCTACATTGCATCTGGATATGATTGCTTACGACGAAGGCTACAACTAGTTTTAAACCTGCGTAGTCTATAATTTTGTTTAAACATTTTAGTTTCCCCGGATAACTTAAAATCACAAAAACAGTTAGAATGTCTTTAATATAAATATTGTAACTGGCAATTAAGTGGAGCCCCCTCCAGCAGAAGCCGGAGGCTCCTTGCAATAATGAGACCCAATCTTCAGAAATAAAGTGCATAACCTGAAGGTCATCTGCGACTGAAGTTTGCAGGTCGAATGAATGAAACTCAAATATTACAAGCGTAGTGCCGTAATATTTGTAAGTTGAATTCATCCCGCGAAGCAGAGGATAACGCGACCTCCCGCAGGTTAAGGCGCATTCCTACCCAGTCTGAATCCGGAGGTTTCCAAGTCGCGTGCTTAAACATCACCCTTAAAAAGACAAGAAAATTCAGCTTCCTGCCCTTGACAGGAGATACACCCGTAAATATATTAAAGCGGCTTTGCTGGATATAATTTTAAAAGGACTCCGGACAGATAAGTATGGAAGATCACATAATAAAAATATTTAAGGAAAGCAGTCGCGTCAAAGATACTTTTATTAATGAAAATCTAAGCAAACTGGTTAATGTCATTGAGGCTCTGACTGCAGCGCTAAAAGCGGGTAATAAGATTTTGCTTTTTGGCAATGGTGGTTCGGCTGCCGATGCGCAACACATTGCGGCGGAGTTTGTGAACCGTTTCGTAATCGAACGGCCGCCGCTTCCGGCCATAGCCTTAACCACCGACACTTCCGTTATTACCAGTATTGGAAACGATTATGACTTTTCTGAAATATTCAGCAAGCAAATCAGGGCTATCGGTCAACCTGGGGATGTTGCCTGGGGCATTAGCACCAGCGGTAATTCTGCCAACGTTTTGAAAGGTCTCGAAATGGCCAAGAAGATGGGATTGATAACTGTTGCTTTTACCGGAAAGGAAGTGGGAGATGTTGCAAAAATTGTTGATTTTTCTATTCATGTATCTTCCTCCAATACGGCACGTATTCAGGAAACGCATATTACAGCCGGTCATGCTATTTGTGAATTGGTAGATATAAAACTTTTCCAAAAGCCTGATTTTAAATAATAAGAACTTTTTTCCAGAGGTAAGGGTGAAAATTAAAAAAGAACATACTGATAAACACAGGCAACCCGGCGAGCCCCATGCAGACAAAGTTGTTACGGGAGACCCTGCTCAAGAAAATGTGGATATAAATAAAAAGCTGGAAGAAAAGGAAAAAGAGACTGCGGCCAATTACGATAAGTATCTGCGTGCAGTTGCCGAACTGGATAATTATAAAAAGCGGGCAATTAGAGAAAAAATCGACATAATCAAGTATGGCAACGAAGAGCTTATCAAAGATATTTTGCCCTTTGTCGACAGTCTGGATCGGGCTTTGGAGCACAGCACTGGCGATGTTCAAGCATTTAAAGATGGCATTGCTCTAATTCAGGAACAGTTGTTAAATTGTTTGAAAAAGTATGGCGTGGAAAGGATTGAAACCGCGGGTATGAATTTTGATCCGAACTTTCACGAAGCTTTAATGCAGATGGAAAGCAACCAGTATGAAGATAACAAAATTGTCAGCGAAATGGAAAGAGGATATTTACTAAATGGCCGGCTTTTAAGACCATCAAAGGTCTGCGTCTGTAAAAATACAAATAAAGAAAATGATGTATGTGAAAAAAATGAGGATATAGGAGAATAAGGAGGAAGAGATATGGGAAAAATTATCGGAATTGATTTAGGAACAACCAATTCTTGTGTAGCCATAATGGAAGGGGGAGACCCGGTTGTTATCGCTAATCAAGAAGGCAATCGCACCACGCCATCTATTGTGGCTATATCGGAAAACGGTGAGCGGCTAGTGGGCCAGGTAGCCAAAAGACAGGCCATTACAAACTCGGAAAATACCGTTTATGCCGTCAAAAGACTGATCGGCAGAAAATATATATCCAAGGAAGTTCAGCAGGATATCAAGATTATTCCTTATAAAATAACGGAAGCTTCCAACGGCGATGCGCAAGTTACCGTACGGGGGAAGAATTATTCTCCCGCAGAAATATCGGCTATGATTCTGACAAAAATGAAACAGACTGCCGAAGATTATCTGGGAGAGAAAGTAACTGATGCAGTTATTACCGTTCCGGCCTATTTTAACGATTCACAGCGGCAGGCAACCAAAGATGCAGGCAAGGTTGCCGGCCTGAATGTTTTACGTATTATCAACGAACCCACAGCAGCGGCTCTGGCTTACGGTCTGGACAAGAAAAAAGACGAGAAAGTTGCTGTTTTTGACCTGGGCGGCGGAACATTTGATATTTCGATTTTGGAGCTTGGCGATGGTGTATTTGAAGTCAAATCCACCAATGGCGATACCCATCTGGGCGGTGAAGACTTCGATCAACGTGTCATGGATTATCTGGTCGCCGAATTCAAGAAGGATCAGGGCATTGATCTGCGCAGTGATAAAATGGCTCTGATGTTTTCGAAGTAAATCCACCAATGGCGATACCCATTTCGGGCGGTGAAGACTTCGATCAACGTGTAATGGATTATCTAGTTGCCGAATTCAAGAATGATCAGGGCATTGATCTGCGCAATGATAAAATGGCTCTGCAGCGCTTGAAGGAAGCAGCAGAGAAAGCGAAGATGGAACTTTCCACAGCGCTGGAAACCGACATCAATCTGCCGTTTGTCACCGCCGATGCTTCCGGTCCTAAACATATGAATATGAAACTTTCACGAGCCAAGTTGGAATCGCTTGTGGAAGAGTTAATTAATAAAGTGGTCGGACCCTGCCAGACAGCAATTAAAGATGCCAATTTATCAACGAAGGATATCAACGAAGTTATTCTGGTTGGCGGTATGACCAGAATGCCACGTGTGCAGCAGAAGGTCAAAGAAATTTTCGGCAGGGAGCCTCATAAAGGCGTCAATCCGGATGAAGTTGTGGCCGTCGGCGCTGCCATTCAGGGCGGTGTTCTGGCAGGCGATGTCAAAGATGTCTTGTTGCTGGATGTAACACCTCTGTCTTTAGGCATTGAAACTTTAGGCGGAGTTATGACCAGACTCATCGAGAAAAACACGACTATTCCCTGCAAGAAAAGCCAGGTTTTCTCCACGGCCGCCGACAATCAGCCGGCAGTTAGCATTCATGTTCTGCAGGGCGAACGTCAGATGGCTCCCGATAACAGAACGCTGGGACGCTTTGAGCTGGTGGGAATTCCGCCCGCGCCGCGTGGCGTGCCACAAATTGAAGTTTCCTTTGATATTGATGCCAACGGAATTGTGCATGTGAATGCGAAAGATCTGGGCACAGGCAAGGAACAGAGTATTAAAATCACTGCTTCCAGCGGTTTATCCGAAGCTGAAATACAGAAGTTAGTACGCGAAGCCGAAGCGCACGCGGAAGAAGACAAACGCCGCAAAGAGTTGATAGAAACAAGAAATCATGCAGATTCTCTGGTTTACAGCGTGGAGAAAAATGTCAAAGAGTTTGGCGATAAAGTTGATGCGGCGGAAAAGACCAAAATTGAAGAAGCGATAACTAAAACGAAAAAAGCTCTGGAGGGCGATGATATTGATGCCATCAAGAAAGCTCAGGATGAATTGATGACTGTTTCACATAAATTGGCGGAAGCCATGTACGCAAAAACAGCCGGAGGCCAGGGTGGGCCGGAGGCTGGCGGCGGAGCGCAGCAGCATTCAGGCGATCAGCAACAAGCGTCAGGTAAAAAAAATGACGATGTGGTCGATGCCGATTTTGAAGAAGTAAAATAACAAATATTTAACCCCAAAAGCCCGGAACTTGAAATAAGTTTCGGGCTTTTTTATGTCGACCGGAGCTGAAAAATATTATAGAATAAAAAAAGGTAGAGGAAATATGGACAGCTTTTACTCATGCAGGAAAAATATTGTTTTCGCGTTCTGCGGCTTAACGTTTTTTATTGTGGCATTATCGTCAGCGTTTGTCGGAGAAAAGCGCGATGCAATTTCCTTTGATCAGTCCGGATGTGGGGCGTTTCTTCTGATCAATGAAAATTATTTCCCTGCTTTATTAAAGGTCATTGATGAAGCGCAAAGCGAAATCTTTATGTCGATTTTTTCTTTTAAAGTCGGTGTGCACAAGAATAGTTATCCTGATATAGTTTTAGCACATTTGGCACGGGCAGTGAAACGAGGAATAAAAGTCATAGTGATTCTGGAAAACACCGGCGGACATGATTATAAGCTTGATGCCGAAAACCAGCAGACAAAGCAACTTCTGGAAGATAAAGGTGTCAAAGTCTATTTCGATTCACCGCTCCAAACAACGCATACAAAACTTATTGTGATTGACGAACGGCTGGTTCTTCTGGACAGCCACAATCTTACGCAAGCGGCGTTGAAGTATAATAATGAGATTTCTATTTTATTGGACAGGCCTGATTTGGCTAAACGTGCTCGTAACTATATGCTGAAAATTATTAAGGAGGCAAAATGAACTTTTACCGGATATTTGACAAAATATTTATTTTGTTGCTGGTCATTTTTTCCCTCTGCTTTTCAAAAATGGCAATTGCTGATGAAAAGCCTGTTCCGATTCCACCTGTGGAAGTAAAATCATTGCCGGTAAAACCGCCGGAGGCTGGACTTCCGGCAATTATACCTCCTTCTGCCAAGCTCAATCGCAATACCTTAGGATGTGTGCTTCCCCTATCCGGACAGTATGCTGATTTGGGAAATAAAGCGCGGGATGCAATCTTGTTGGCTACGGGGACATTTGATGAAAAAAATAAAAGTTTATGGAAAGTTATTGTTGAAGATTCCCGCGGATTGCCGGAAGGAACAAAAGCGGCCATAGCACATTTGGCCAATGCTGAAAATGTTATGGCGATTATTGCCGTTACCGGAACCGCGGAAGCCATGGATGCGGCCCGCGAAGCAGACAAATGGAAAGTGCCTTTAATTTTAATAACACCCAAAGAAGGGGTAACTTCTATCGGCGAATATGTCTTCCAGAATTTCTTGACCCCCACACAGCAAATCAGAGCTTTAGTAAAATATGCACTGGATGATTTGAATTGCGCGATATTTTCCGTCTTATATCCTAAAGATGATTATGGCGAGGAAATGGTGAAAATTTTTCGTGAGGAAGTAATACGCATAGACGGCAAAGTGGAGAAAGCAATTTCCTACAGCAAAAATCAAACAGATTTTAAAGAAGAAATTAATAAATTAACCGGCATTATTGTTAATGCTCCTCAAAAAAAACGTGATGATCAAGCGGAAAATAAAACCACAATATCCGTTGATTTCGAAGCTTTGTTTATTCCTGATTCCTCTTCGCGGGTAAAAATGATTACTTCGCAACTTGTTTTTTATGATGTGAAAGGCTTTCAACTTCTGGGTACAAGTTTATGGCACTCGCCGGATTTGTTGAAAAATGGCACGGAATATCTGGAGGAAGCCATCTTCGTTGATAGTTTTTTTACAAATAGTTTTTATCCGGAAACGAGCAACTTTGTTGATGTTTATTACACAAAGTATAGCCGTGAGCCGGAAAATATTGAAGCGCTGGCTTATGATACAGCCGGAATGATCATTAGTGTTTTGGATAACATAGAAATTAAAACACGCGGGCAATTTGCCGCCGCCCTGAAGAAAATGAATAATTACGATGGCGCAACGGGCAGTATTTATTTTGATTCAAATAGAGTTGCTCAAAAAACTCCTTTTATATTGAGAGTTAAAGACGGAAAATTTGAGCAGGTACAATAGATTCAAGCAAAAAGGCGAAAAAGAAGAAGTTTTATGAGATTTTTACTTACCAACGATGATGGAATTTATGCTAAAGGCTTAAGCGCTCTCTATGAAGAACTTTCGCAGGAAGCGGATTGCTTGATTGTCGCGCCGGAAATTGAACAAAGCGCGGTAGGACATGCCATTACGATCTTTCGTCCCCTGATGGTGCGCCGCGCCACCAAGAACGCTAACTTTTTAGGATACGCGGTATGCGGCACGCCGGCGGACTGCGTAAAAATAGGGATTAAAGAATTATCGGATAAGCCGGTGGATATGGTTGTCTCGGGAATCAACAGGGGAGGCAATGCCGGCATTAATGTTCTTTATTCGGGAACTGTGTCCGCCGCAACCGAAGCGGCAATCATGGGCGTTCCCGCACTGGCCGTTTCTCTTGACACTCATAAAGAAGCTGATTTTACCTATGCCGCCAAATTTGCCCGCAAGATGACCCGGTTAATATTGCGCAGTCCGGAGCTTAAAGGCAGTGCAATTAATGTTAACATTCCCTGCCTTCCCCAGGAAGAAATTAAAGGTGTAGTTGTTGTCCGGCAAGCAAAGGGAAATATTGTCGAAACTTTTGAAAAGCGCATGGACCCGAGAGAAAATATTTATTACTGGTTTTCCGGTGAATTTCCATCTGCCCCTGAACAGAAAGATACTGACGTTGGAGCTTTGGCTGCAGGCTTCATAACGATTACCCCGATTCAATACGATTTAACCAGATACGATTTGTTGGACACACTGAAAAAAATGGTTGATCATAAGCTTTGAGGACCGCCCAAGCCGCTGATTATTTCAAACACTAAACGTCTTTGACATCGTCTCTCAGGTTTTCTTTTTGATCACTTCGTCTTTGAGCCGCTTAATATGCCCCCTGCCAAGGCCTTTAACTTCGCAGCCTCTTTCCAGGTAGCGTCGGATACGGTCGTCATCGAGGATGCCAAAGCAATCTATGATGGCAATAGGGTGGCCTGCGGCCTTTATGACCTTTGAGGGATCCATGTTGAGATATGCTTCATGCCGGACAGCAAGTACAAGGGCGTCGATATTCTTCAAGGATTTGATCAGATCCTTTTGAACCAGTAAGTCTCTCAACTTTTTCTGGTTGCGGAAGAAGATGGATTTGTTGTTAGTAGAATGCTCTTCCTGATTTTCGAACTCAAGCCATTGATCGACATAGGGGTCGTGCACGCTGATCTCGGCACCCATTTCGGTGAGTCTTCTGATAAGAATTTCGGAGCCGCTATATCGGGTGTCGCCTACATCTTCTCTATAAGAGGCTCCCAGGATGAGAACTTCCGCGCTGGCAATGGGCACGCTCATATTGCGCAAGGCGTCTCTGACGAGTTGGGCTGCGTGAAGGGAACGGGTATCATTAATGTCAATGGCGAGCGGGGTCATCCGGAAAGTGTCGTCTTCAAAACCAAGGATGTGACGGTTTGCCCATACGCCGAGGCCACCGTCTTTTGGAAGACAGTAACCCCCTATACCAGGTCCGGGAAAAATCATATTTGAGTGCGTCGGTCGCACTTTTATTGCCTTGATCACCTTGATGATATCTACACCGTTTCTCTCGGCAAAGAGGCTCCACTCATCAAGAAAGGCAAGAATGGTAGCCCGGTAACTGTTTTCAACAACCTTGGCAGTCTCTGATTCAATGGGTCGGTCAAGCACCGTGAGGGGAAACTTCTTGGTATTGAGCACTTCATTGAGAAACTTGACAACTCTATGCTTGGCTTTTTCGTTAACACCGGAGCAGACGCGCCAGAAATCGCGAATGGATGCTACGTAATCTCTTCCCGGCATGACGCGCTCATAGCTATGGGCAATCAGCGGATCGCTCTTGATGCCTCTTTGACGGAAGATCTTTCTCATAGCCGGCAAGGCTACCTGCTCTGTGGTTCCCGGCGCTACGGTTGTTTCGATAAGGATAAGGCAGTGAGCAGGAATGCGATGGGCGATAATATCAAAGGATTCTTCCAGGGCAGTCATCTCTACATGACCATTTCTCACATTGCCCAACTCGTTCTTGGCGTAATCCAGTTGGATGTCCACAACCACTACGTCGGCAAGCTTCAGAACATCGTAAACGAAAGTCGCCACAAGGGTCTTCTTCTCTAAAACGCAACGCCTGATCATGGGGTTCACTTCAGGATCCTCCGCCTTGACCGGCGAGATGCCATCGTTAAGTTTGTGTATCTTCCAGTAACTTCTTTTGCTCGGCCGCTGCATTCCGATCACAAACTTGCCAGACTTGCCGGACTTATCCGTTGTGTCGGCAATGATAGCCGCCATTACAGAGCCCACAAAGCCTACTCCCATGACGACAATAATCTCCTGTCCCTTTTTTCGGGCATGGGCCACCAGTTTCTCTATGCGAGCCATTTCCTTTTTGTAATCTTCTTCCTTGGGTAACGGGTATTTAACTCCATCAGGACTGATTGAAATGGGCTGATTCATGATGACCTCCATCGATTTATTATTAGTACAGACTTTGTTTTTGGCGGAATGCAGTATAAGAAGAACATCATGGTGTGTCAATAAAAAACAACCCGCAATATAAAAATATAACAAAATATCATGGTGAGGTTCTGAGAAGGATAATCTTTCAGCGTGTCAGCAAAACAGGAATCGGGCTTTTGTGAATAACGTGAGATGTAGTGCTGCCTAAGAGTAATTCGCGCAGACGATTGTGCCCGTAGGCTCCCATGACCATTAATTCCACGGCGCCTTCCCGGATAAACTTGATAATTTCATCGGATTCTTTGCCAAAGAGGTTTATTATTGCGCAATCAGCTATTGGAGGCTCGTCCGGATCTCTTTGATTCATCTTCTCCACCTGCGTAGATAAATTATCGGCTTTTTTCGCATCTGATGTGATGATGACAACTGTCAGCGGCCAGACGGCTTGTTCCGATAATTCCAAAGAAAGCTCTAGCGCTTTGGACGCCGAATCACTGCCATCGTAAGCAAGCCCCATGCTTTCTATTTCCAGAAAAGTTTCGGGAGTGACCAGCACCGGTTTTCCCGAATTACGGACAACAGCTTCAGCAACAGAACCAAGAAGCCCGCCTTCCTTTAGGTGAAAGTGTTCTCCCTTTTTCGCCATCAAAATTAAATCAGCGCCCTGGGCTTCTTCGATGATTATTGAGCTGATTTTACCGATCGTTTTTTTTACTTCGGCATTAATGCCGGATTTCTGGCAGCGCTCTTGAAATTCTTTTAAGATACAATCTGCCTTTTCGTTAAGAGATGTTTCAATGGCGTCAAAAAAACTGTCGTAAAGTGGCATTCCGACTGAGCCGGAAATGTCGGTAAGCATCGGCCCCTGAATCAAATTCACATCCAGAACATAAAGGCCGATTAAGGCAGCGCCTAGTTTATGGGCGATATAAATTCCGTATTCTAAAGCGGTGAGACTATTAGCGGAACCATCAGTAGGAATGAGTATTTTATTTATCATGCTGATTTCCCTCTAAAACTAGAGACATGATTACTTTTATTTTTTTTCGAAGTGTTTTAAGTCTTGGAGCAAATTAGCAATATCTTTTTCTTCCCAATTATCCGAGACGCCGTCATCGTCAGTATTTGCTTCCGGGGAATGGGAACCATCTTCATTGAAAACGAGAAATTTTCCTACACAATTTCCATTTTTATAAGTGGCTTTTTCTTTTATCTTCCCGCTTTTGAAATATGCAAGATATTCGCCTTCCCGTTTGTCGTTTTTAAAATATCCGCTTTCCTTAATTTGCCCGCTTTTATAGTAACAAATATATTCGCCTTCAAATTTACCGCTCTTAAAATTTTCTTCCACTTTTAATTGTCCGGTTTTATAATAAATTTGATATTTGCCGTCGAGCTTGCCATTTTCGTAATTTTCCTGTTCTCTGATATGCCCGTTTTCATAATAAGAAATATATTCGCCGTCCATCTGGTCGTTAAGAAAGTTTGCTTTTTCTCTTAAATGGCCGTCGTGATAATAAATCACCGCCGCGCCATTTTTCCTACCGCGAACAAAATTAATCTGCGCCAGCACTTGGCCGCTATTGTAGTAGGAAGTGTATTCCCCTTCCAATTTGCCTTCCTGGAGAAATTTTTTTTCTTTTATAGCTCCCGAGGGGAAAAACAACTTTTTTTCTTCGGGTGCCACATTTGTTTTGGCCATAAGAATATAATCTCGTTTAAAGTTTTTAACTCTCTTTAACTAATTTAAAATCTAAAGCCAATAGTCAGTATAACCAATCGTTTCTGAAGCGCCTATAAAAAAGGCCTGTTATTTTTAGGCTATTAAGGCATTGCTTTTTTTAAACAATCATTTATGATAATGCAACTAAAAAAACTGAATCGACTTGGAATCACCCGGCTCCAGCCGGAGGGAGCTCCACTTATTAATGAATGATTATTTAATTATTTTCGGAAAAAAGCTATTAGAATTTGATAGCCGGATACATTATTTCCTATAATAATACTTTAAAACTATGATAAAGAGTATAATTAATGATAACCTCTAATTTAGATACAACGAGAGTGGCCATTATTGGGCCGGGACGTTTGGGCACATCTTTTGCGTATAAATTTGGCCGTGATAACAAACGTGTCGCCATTTATTACCATGATTCAGAAGTTTGTAAGGCGATCAACAGAGATCATTTAAACCCCCTCCACTTAACAGAAGATTTAGCTAAACGATTGGGTGGGATGGAAAGCGTTCCCCGCCTGTCGCCAAAAGTATACGCTACAAACGATTTAGAACACATCGTCGAAAATAATGATTTTATTATTCTGGCCATAACCATGAACCGTCTGCCGGAATTGCTTAATTATCTCAAACCAATGATTGATAAAAAAGCCGGCGATACATGTCTTATTTCTCCGATAAAAGGTTTGATTTCCGATGAAATTTCCAAGGAGCTGATAACACCCTCACAACTAATCAACAGCAATCTTTACAATTTAAAGCATAAGTATCAGCTGGGGTGTATTGGAGGGCCGTTTTTTGACATGGATATAGCGTTGGGCAATCCTGTTTGTTTAACAGTCGCCGGCAAAAAACGCATTGCCAATATTATCAGGGAAGATTTACTTAAATTTAACCGCAATGAAATAAATTCATATTATAACTTTGACATTGTCGGAGTGGAAGCCTGCGGCGCTTTAAAAAATATTGTGGCGAATATTAAGGGGCTGGCAGATTCGCTGGAACTGGGCGATTCAATCCCCGGAACTATATTTGCCCGTTCCGGTGTGGAAATTCGTTCATTATCCCGTCTTTTGGGCGGAAGTTTTCAGGCTTTTCACAGCCAGGCAGGCGTTGGCGACATGTATGTAACTGTTTCGTCCCTGGCCAGTAAAAACTACCGCTATGGAAAATATTTTTATGAGCTCTATGCTGGTAATCCCATCGAAACCAACTTGCGTGTGTTGGAGCAAATTGATGGAACTCCCGAAGGCCCCAATACGATCAGAAATGTTTATAAATATTTAGAAAAGAAAAACATGTACAGCCCGCTTTTCTCCTGCGCCTACCGGATATTTAATGAAGCGGGCAACAAAAGCGCCATCAAAGATATGATTATTCAAGCCTGTCAGTATGATAAAAGAACGAAAGAATATATAGATCTGATATCCAGACTTATGTACCGTATTCTTCCTAATTACTGGTATCGCCGCGATAAAAGTTATTTCGACTAGTTTAATTTTGGACGATTATTAATATTTATCGAAGCAACGTTTTACTAATCAAGGAGGACCCATGAAAAGAAAAGTCCTGTCAATAATTACTATAACATTAATTTTGATAATTTGTTGTTTTTGTGGCTCGTACGTTCTTGCCACACAGGGTGAACCATATAAATTTGCTGTTAAATTCATTAATGATAAATCAACAGTAACCAACAAAATCGGTCTATTAAAAAACTACCGCTTAGCATTTTGGGGGTATTCAGTCAGATATAGAGGGCCTCATGGTTATACCGAATATGAGATTGTTGTTGCAGGTGAAAAAGGTAGAGGTAATGTTTATCTGAACTTAGAGAAATCGGCTGGTAATTGGGAAGTAATAAAAGGAAATTTAGTTTTAGAGAATGGCGAGTCTATCCCGATATCTTGAGAAAATAATCGGGACAGTTATTTCAAATCCGTTATTTTGAAGATAATTCTCTTAAAAACATCAAAACCATCGCATTGACATTATCTGCTTCTCCTCCCCGCAAAATGCCGTGATGCTGGGCGTAAATCCGGAGAAGCTGCTTTTCCTTTGTACCGAGCTTCTCAAAGATTTCCAGTGCGCTTACCGAATTCACTACGGGGTCATCTGAGCCCTGGATGATAAGTGTCGGCTCCATCACATTCTTCAGTTGATTTTCGACGAGCTTCATTAGCTTCTCCAGTTCACTCCCCCCGTTTACGGGATTTCGGAGATAGTTTATCTCTGGATTTTCCGGGACATTTTCAACGAATTCCATTTTCCCTTTATTCACATGAATATTTGAGAGTAACTTATTCCACGCGACAACAATAGATGCAAACTTGGAAGCGATGCCCTTCAGCTTAAGGGGAGCATTGATGGATATCACTCCTGCGAACCTGCCGGGCTTTTTGGCAGCCTGCAGCAGAGCGATGCCGGCGCCCATGGAAAAGCCGCAGATGGAGAAGGTCTTGACACTGTTTTTCATGATAATATAAGCGCGGCTTGCGGAATCGTACCACTTTTCCCAGTTTCGGACAGCGAGATCCTCAGGCGCTGTGCCATGCCCTCGCAACCGGACGCCGTAAACATTATAGCCATTCTTATAAAGATAAACCGCCAGCGGCCTGATTTCTTCCGGCGCCGCCATATACCCATGAACCAGAACAACTCCCTTTCTGCTGAAAAAACGTTTCAGAAAGAAAGGCTCTCCGATATTTCTTGGCTTGCTCTCATCTTTTATATAATACTCTTGATAGTCCTGCTCAAAGAGATTCTTATCCAGTTTGATAAAGTGATTTTTTATCTTCCAGTGGACAAAAAAGGCTGGAAGGATCATCAGGCGGTCCATGGCCGTGATGAAACCCCGGAGAGGCTCTATCTCGTTTTTGAGAACCTCAATGATATTATCCTTCCTAATGGCATGAAAATCGGACTTCATGCTGAATCGTTCACTGTTTTTAGTGATAATCCCTTTTTCCAGAGTAATGAAATTGTTGGCTAAGGCTTCTTTTATAAAATTATCGTATTTTTCATGATAATCATCGGTAAGAAGATAAAACTGTTTTTTGTAGAGGGACGTGTGGCAATTGGATATGCCGATACTACGCAAATATTCGATGGCAAGAAAAACACGGTTTTTAAAGTCGTCTTCACTGAAACTGTTTTTCCGATATCTTGTCAAAACATAAGAGAACAGGTGATCATGATTAACAGTCGTCATGCCGTATATGGCATTCATATAATCAGACCTTACGCTGACGCATAATTTTTTGAAAGGAACTAATTTTTTAAATTCCTCCGGGTTCAGGTAAGGGTTAGTATCCGCCAGCATCTTACTCATCCCGGAACTTGTAGTGATATATTTTTTTATCAGCATCGGTTTTCCGAAATTAATATCGATATCCACACGGCCCATTATGATGGGGCCCTCAACCTCCATCTCTTCTTGAAACTCGGTTGAAATATTATTGACAAATCTATTGGCAAGCTTGCTCAACGCATTCTCTTGCGCGCGGACAGGATAATAGGTGATGTTTACCGGTACAATATAAGTTTCTTTATTTATAATTTTGTCAACATCCGCAGGATCAAAACCGAAATGTGTCGCGAGCCGGGCAATGGATGAATCATCTCCCCGTACATGGGATACTCGTAATTTTTCACGTATAAATTCGGTCCTCAAAGCGATTTGCGCTGCTCCGGAGTGAGGCGGCCGCCTGAGACCTGCATTGTAAACTATATATTTGCCTTTCTCGATTATTTTTTTATCCTTTATTATCTGACCTTCCGGAAAAATAATTACAGGGTGACAATCGGTGAGAAGCGCGTTGATCAAGATAGTGTCCCTGTTTGGGTCAGTGGTTGAAATTGCGCCCACCTTATCCATAAAAGTGCTCATTCCCCCGCTAAAAAAGGAATGGTGGGCCAGAGAGATGGGGTATTTTTTAATGTTCTTTATGATGATATACGGCATTAAGATTGTTTCTAAACGCGTAAAGTGATTGATGACATAGAGTACAGGCTGATCCGGCACGTTCCGGTTTCCATGCAGGCGCATGTCCGTCCCCGATACCTTAATTAAGGTATCAATGGCGACCTCAATTATTTTAATCAAGGAGTGGGATATACTCATTATTTTTGGCCTTCGCTTTTTTGCATTTGTTTTATATTCGCCACTACTCTTTTCAATATATCCGGTTTATTAGTAAAAATCCCGCTGACACCTATTTTCAGAAACCGCCTCATATTCTTGGCGTCATTTACAGTATAAATATTTACAGGAATATTATTTAATTTAAAATTGGCAAGCCATTTCTTGTTAAACTCAGTGCCTGAACAGTTAAAGGCATCGGCTCCCACTGATTCAATTATATCTGAAGGCAATTTAGAACCATAGCGTTTTTTTTCAAACAACACGGCAACAGTTACAGTGTTATCGATTTGCTTTAGATGCATAATGGCGCGCGGGTCGAAACTGGAAAACACGACATGTTCCCGCATCCTGGCTTGTTCGACAATTTTCAGACATTTTTCTTCGATGCCGCCGAAGAACATTTTGCTTACCGCCTCCGTTTTGATTTCAATATTCGCCGCGATTTTTTTTTTGCAGACGCCTAAAACTTCAGCAAGAGTCGGTATTCTTGTGTTTTGAAATTTTTTATCATACCAGCTTCCCGCATCCATTTTTTTCAATTCGGCAAGCGTGTGATCGGCAATTTTCCCCCGGCCATCCGTACAGCGTGATATTTTTTCATCGTGAAAGACAACAACCTCTTTATCCGAGGTAAGCTGAACGTCGAGTTCGACCATATCCGCGCCCATGGCAATGGCACCTTCAAAAGCGGGAAGAGTATTTTCGGGAAAATAGGCCGACGCCCCGCGATGGGCGATGATTGTGAAGTCATCGCCCTCGCGGAGGTTATACTTGAATAAGTGGTAAGGTTTTGTCATTTTCAGTACCCGATAATTACTTTATCGTGAACCATTAACTGACGGCAATCCATTAACCGTGCTTATTTTCTAAAATGAGCTGTGCAATCCGGTGACAACTGGGCTTCATTTGCTTTCAGACAGCGATAAATTCTTCCCTTGCCTGGTGCAATACCTTTACAAAATTTTTCTGCATCCGGTTTGCAGGCTTTGACAAAATCCCCCCTTCTTTCTTTTTCTGCATTAAACTGATCCTTACAGGCAGGCGAAAATTCGGCTTCATGCTGCTTCATACATTGTGCTATCCGGCCTTGTCCGGACTTAACATCCTTACAGAATTTTTCATAATCTGCTTTACATGCGCCCTGTTTTTGTACATCCTGAGCATAAGAAAGGGATGAGACAAAACAAAACATGACGGCGACAACTAATATCAATTTAAATGTTTTCATAAATCCTCCTTATATTCTTTCTTTATGTCATGTTTTTTAACATATTTAAGTATATAATTCTTTAACTTTTTTATTATTTACAAATCTACTCAAAAGGGATATTTCTTAAAATCAGTTTCAGTCGTATATATTCTAAATAAAAATCAGGAGGCCAAATATGAAAGTACTCGGCATTATGGGAAGTCCGCGGGTCGGCGGCAATAGTGATATTCTCCTTGACGAAGCTTTGGCCAGCGCTAAAGATGCCGGAGCAGAAGTGGAAAAAATCATCCTGGATAAAAAGAAAATTTCCGGCTGCAAAGACTGCAAGAAATGTAATGAAACAGGCATCTGCGTGATCAAGGATGATATGCTAGAAATCCACAAGAAGATATTGGATGCTGACGCCATTATTCACAGCGTACCGGTTTACTTCTGGTCTATGACTGCGCAGATGAAAGCTTATCTGGACAGGTGGTGCGCCTTATTTGATGCCAACTGGAATTGGCAGAAGGCTTACTATCCCAAAATGAAGGGCAAACGCATCGGCCTGATCACGGTTTGCGGAGACCCGGATGTACACACGGCTGACCACATTATCCACAGCTTTAAATCAACAGTAGAAATGACAAAAATGCACTGGCTCGGAGTTGTCATGACCTCAGCCGCAGACAAGGGAGATATTATCAAAGACGAAAAGGCCAGAAAACAGGCTTTTGAACTGGGCAGGAAGGCAGCAACGCCCTGATATCTTTTCCATGTCCAGTTTTTATTGTTGGCTCTGCCTTTTTTATTTTATGAGATAACGATTACGGTTTGAAAGGTTGTATTAACTTGCAGAATGAGAAAAACAATCTTACAGGAAGAAAGAAAGAAAAATCAGATTTCCGAACTGTCAAAATTGTTTCTTTCACCTACAAAGTCTCAATAGAGAGCAGTTGTTAGACCT
>CAVQCU010000067.1:0-8337 GCA_963710995.1 uncultured delta proteobacterium | reverse complement strand
TTATGTTATCGTCCTCTACTGGTACAACTATCGTATTGCTGTTTTGATCAGAAAACCGGTCTTGCGTTTAGTGCAAACGGTGAAGGTACTTTAACAGTGGTAAAGGAATCAGCTTCGGGCAAGTTTGAAGTAGCTGAAACAGTACCAACTCAACGCGGAGCTCGTACTATGGCAATAGATGCTAAGACTCATAATATCTATTTGCCCGCTGCAGAATTTGCTCCGGCACCGGAACCAACAGTCGAAAACCCGAAGCCAAGACCAGCACAAATTAAGGACACTTTTGTAATTTTAGTAATTGGAAAATAAGATTGAGGGAAACATTTGCAGCTTATCTGACGGTGAATGAAAAAACGATTACACAGATGGAAACAGCGATTACAACAGTTTGGTGATTTAAAAAATATTAATTTATTTTTTTATTTATAACTTCCTCATAATTCTTTTTACATAAGTGTGGTAAGGCTAAAAAAGAAATTACTGCCTATTGAATGTGCGGAGATCATCAGCATAATTTCCATCTTTGAGCGCAGAACTCGAAAGGACTTAAGACATCTTATCCTATGGATACGACCGAAACCATTAACCTGAAGCATCGGCCACTTCTTGTCGAACGTTTCCGACAGATGAATTTAAACATATCAGATTACGCCTTCGCCAATATCTATCTGTTTCGAAATACCTACCGGCATGAGATATTAATGAAAGATTGCGGCACGTTCATTTCTGCATACAACCGTCAGGAGCAGAATTATATCATGCCGCTGGATAACCCGCAGTCCTGCTATCCGGACACACTCAGGCAATTATTGAATGACGGCAATTTTTTCTTTCCGATTCCCGAAGAATGGTTGTCTTTTTTCCCAAAAGATAAATTTTGCATATCATCCGAGGACGGCGAATCGGATTATATTTACCTGAGAGAGAACATGGCGTCATTCGCCGGAAAACAATATACGCGTCATCGCAATCATCTGAATCAGTTCTTCGGGGCATACTGTCCATTCGGTCAACCTCTTGGCGCGGCCAATTCTCAAGATGCTATAACCATCCTGCAACAGTGGCAGGAAGAATCTGTTGTGGCTGCAAGTAAAACCGATTTTGCGGTATGCGAGGAAGCTTTACAAAACTTCTCATGGCTTGCGCTGTGGGGCACAATATATTACATTGAAAATAAACCGGCTGGTTTCATTATAAGTGAGGCGCTGAATAAGGATACGTTCTGTCTGCATTTTGCCAAGGCTTCCAAAAACTATCACGGCATTTATGAGTTTATGTTCAACGACACAGCCATAAAATTGCAGTCGCAATATAAATATCTGAATCTGGAAGAGGATATGGGCAATAAAAATTTACGGCGGACGAAAAGCTCTTACGGCCCGGAATGCATCTTTAAAAAATATCGTGCCAGTCTCAGAACTGGAGTTCAATGAGTAACCTGGTTGTCATCACAGATTTATGGGAAGGAGATCAGGGCGTCTTCGAGTTAGCCGCGGCACTTCGACTTGAGACCTGAAATACGTGTAATTGAGGTGAAACAATTCTATGAAAAATGCCTATCGCATCAACCATAGGCTTGAACCCGGGCAATACAGACTGGAGGATGTTTTTACGGATATCCGCACTTATGATATTCTGTCTGTCATCTTTGCTGACGCGAAAGAAATCTCCAGAGTAATGGCGAGCATCAAGGTGATTGTGGTAGGAGAGCCATTTGAGATGTTTGTAGATAACAATGATGGTACCATTTACATTGGTCTGAAATACTTGCGCTGCTCCCCCGAAGAGATCTTATATCTGGATATCATTCACGAGTTGTGCCACGTCAAGCAACACCTGCAAGGACGGAATCTTTACGATGAGAGAATGGCTTACGTGGATCGAGAAACCGAAATCGAGGCCTATCAAGTAACCGTGCTAGAGGCTCGCCGCATCGGCTTGAACGATGATGCTATTTCCAATTATCTCCGCGTAGCGTGGATCACGCCTGATGAGCACAAACGGCTTGCTCGCAGACTGAATGTCATCACTTGCTAGAGAATGAAGTTTATTTGACACCAGATCTAAAGACTTTTTAACCACTTCTTCCTGTTATCCTCATTTTTAAATATTTAATTTTATGCTAGGTTATCTATAATCGTTAAATACTACTTCTTTTAAACTTCCAGGGAGGTGTACAGTGGAATTATCAGATGTTATAGCTTCACGCAGGAGCATTCGTAAATTCCGGCATGGGGATATTTCAGCAGATACAGTTCAATTGCTTCTCGATGCCGCACGGCTCGCTCCTTCGGGATCAAATCTTCAACCATCACGCTTTATTGTTGTGCAATCACAGGCTGCCAAAGAGGATCTTGGCCAGTGTACGCCATACAAATTCATTATCAAAGCCTCAGTTGTTTTTGTTTGCTGCGCTGATCTGACGGCAATTTCTTCAAGAGATAAACGTGTGGGAGAATTGCTGGAAGCAGGCGCATTTGAGGGAGTAGATGTGAATTTCGATAGTGCGGCTCCATACTCCAGCGCTGTTATGGAGGCCGATGCGGTTAAGGCCTACCTTGCGATGAATGTGGCAATTGCTGTAGAACATATCGTTCTTAAGGCTGTTGATCTTGGTCTAGGCAGTTGCTGGCTGGGAAGGTTTGACCGGGATAAATTAAAAGAATACCTGAAACTTGACGAGAGTATTTACCCGGTAGTGCTTCTGCCTGTAGGGTATCCCGATCAAACACCCAAGGTGAGACCGCGCTTTGATTTAGACAAATTGATGCTGAAGATAATCTAAAGAAAAAATTGTTGCTACATTGCTGATGAATTAAATGAACTGAGGGATAGGTAACAGATTTTCACCAGTAATCCTTAAATTGAATAACTATCCACTACGGATACTTTGTAAAAAGATCGTTTTTAAGATAATAATAAACCCCTCAATCTATAAAAGCCTTGAGGGGTTTAAGGAATGTGGAGATATCCACAGATCATGTTCCTATATTTAGTAGAGTTTAAAATCCTCTCTTCTGATTATTATATTCTAATTCCTTTTAGCTGACGATGGTCTTTACTGCTTCAATAACAGGGCTGGTGAACAGCGCCATCAGAATTGTGTACAGAGCGAACACGCCGACCACTTCGCTAACATACATCTTTTCATATTTGCGTTTCAGGGAAACTATGACCAACCCGCCAATGATTAAGCAACCCAGTTGGAAGAAGGGGAAATTGGCTACTCCTGTTGTTGCATATTCAGCAAAGCTGAAAGTTGCCGTTAAAAGAACTACCGCCACCGCTATTAATGTTGTTGCTAATGTCTTTTTCATGATCTGTTACCTCCTAGGTAATGTGTTTATTTGCCTTTATATTAATGAAATTTACGTGCCAGATTGTAAAAATAAATAATAAATATTGTAACATATTGATATATATTATAAATAAACAATAGGAACGATTTGCAATGACTGTCTCAAATGCTCATTTCTTCTATTATTTTTAATAAAATGTTTAAATGGTTGAACGATATATAAAAAAATATGATTAACTGAAGAACAGTTGAGTATTATATTGACTGCGGAAGGAAGAGTTTCAATGACACCTATAGAATTGATTTACGAAATAAAGTCAGCTATTATTGATCTTCAGAAATACCTATACTCTAAAGATAAAGTGGTTTCCTATAGAGCGCAGGAGAGATACGAACAATGGGTCAAAATATTTTTTAGGGAAAATGTCAATGTGGTAGAGGCTGAAAAGCGTAATATCTGCTTGCATGATTTTGATTATTTTTTAAAGCTGCTGGAATATACGATAGAGTATTATGATTTGAATGACGGAGAGTTTCTATGGACAGCAGAAGATTGACAATTCCCGTTACGGAAGATGAATCTGTATCGGCAATTCTGACCATGCCGACGAATAAAAGAAGAATGGACAGTGCCGGTGTGATTACAGTCCATGGCGCTGGTAATGACATGGAGAATCAACTCCTCGTTGCTTTTACAGATGGCTTGGCCAAAGCAGGCTATCCTACGTTACGATTCAATTTTCCTTACAAAGAGAAGGGTCTGAAGGTGCCGGATAGTTCAAAGAAACTAGAGGATACATGGGAGGCAGTTTATCGGTATTTTCAGAAGAACAGTGCTGTTAATATAAAACATATAATAGCCGCCGGCAAGTCCATGGGCGGAAGGATATCTTCTCAGATGGTAGCCGAGAAAAGACTGCCCGTGGAAGGTTTGATCTTTATTGGTTATCCACTGCATCCAGCAGGTGATCAATCTAAAACCAGGGATGCCCACTTGTATCAGGTTGAAATACCGATGCTCTTTTTCGCAGGCACAAGGGATAGCCTGTGTAATATGACAAAATTGCAAACTGTTCTGAAAAAACTATCGGCTCCCTGGAAATTGGAGGTCATCGAAGGCGGTGACCATTCCTTTCATATTCCCAAGTCTATGGGCATACCAGAGTCCGAAATCTTCGATCGAATTGTGACAACGGCAAAGCAATGGATAGAAAGAACCTTTGTTCAGAAATAATAATTTTGGAATAGGCAATAAGTAAAAAATGTCGATCCATATCATTCCGATAAATAAACTCAGTGCTGTAGCCTTAAAAGGTGTTATAGAAGAATTCATTTCCAGAGGTGGAACTGATTACGGCGCAGTTGAGGCTTCTCTTGAAACAAAATTCAAACAGGTAAAATACAAACTAAAAGACGGATTGGCAGTTCTTGTGTTTGATGACGAGACTGAAACTACAAATATATTCTTAGCTGATGATCCTATCTTGAAAAAGCTTGAGACATTACCCGAGTGATCAAAAACAATAACGTGTCTTTACGGAGAGGTGTTCTACGAATAAAGTAATTTTTCTTGTTGACATGAATGCCTTTTTTATAAGTTGTGAAATGACAAGAAATACTTCTCTCGTCGGAATACCAGCCGCTGTTGCCGGTGATCCGAAGAAACGTACCGGCATTATACTTGCGGCAAACTATGAAGCAAGATCATTTGGTGTAAAGACTGCTATGGTTCTTCATGAAGCCTTAAAACTCTATCCTGATTTAAAATTGGTTCCACCAGATCATCATTTCTATGGGGAGAAATCTGATGAGGTTATGAGCTTACTTTCCAATTATACTCCTTCCTTGGAACAAAACAGCATTGATGAGGCTTGGCTTGACATGACAGGAAATGAAGGACTGTTCGGAAAACCTTTGGATGCAGCAAAAAAGATAGTGAATGAAATAAAAGATAGTCTTGGGCTTTGGTGTTCAATTGGAATAGCTGAAAACAAATTCCTGGCAAAAATGGCAGCTGAAATGAAGAAGCCTCTCGGCATTACCGAACTATGGGAAAATGATATCCCAATAAAGCTCTGGCCGCTTCCAGTGAAAGAAATGTACGGCATTGGTGGTAAAACTGCTGACAAATTGAACCGCATTGGCATAAAAACGATAGGTAATCTGGCTACGTCTGATTTAAACACCATAATCAAAGAATTGGGGAAAGTGGGGAACGATATTTATCTTCGTGCTAATGGAATTGACAACTCACCTGTTCTTGCTCATGCGGAAGATGATGTTAAGTCAATCGGACGAGAAAAAACATTACCTAAAGATATTATTGATATTGAAAAGGCTAAAATTGTTCTGATGGAACTTGCCGAGGATATTGGCATGAGAGTAAGAAAACAGGACAAAGAAGGCCGCACTGTCTATATTACTCTGAAATATTCTGACTTTCGTTCCGTCACAAGGCAAACAACAATTCCGGCAACCTCAGTTACTAAAGAAATTTATCAGGCTGGCTGCCGTCTGATTGAACAAAATTGGAATAAGTCCCATCCAGTAAGATTAATCGGAATAAGCATATCAGGATTTCATGATGACTGTTCTTCTGATCAGTTGTCACTTTTTGATTCAATGCAGGACAATGTTAAGACCGATAAAAATAAACGAATTGACAAGGCTATGGACAGAATAAGAAATAAGTATGGCTCCGAAAAAATAACCCTTGCCACATTGGTTAAGACAAAAAAGAGTGTAATTAAAGATGATTAAATCCGAAACCTGAATCGCTTAAAATAAGCATTACTTCCTGTAAGTGTCAATTGACGCATTCTGAAGAATATGCCACATTACAAACGTTAACAGTGAAACATTGTGGCACTTTTTGAAAAATCTTATCAAAAAAGGATACTTACCTATTAATAAGCGACATAACCATAGGTGCTGTACGAGTTAATTCGCATAGGAAGAAAATAAACAAATGGGTGAAAGCCGGTTCGTTGTTAGCCAGCATATTCAAGGCTCAAATTTTATTGAAACAACGATATTTGCATCTAAAAATATTGTGAGGTTGAAGAATGGGAAATATTTATACTGAGAAACCATGGATAAAGTTCTATGATAAGCATGTGTCACCTAATCTGGAGTATACTAAAAAAACGTTCGCTGAGTTATTTTTAGATGCGGTGAGAAATGTCCCTCAACGGACTGCGCTTTTTTTCATGGGAGCCAGGATTTCATTCAAGGAAATAGATGTTCTGTCTAATAAATTCGCTCATTTTCTAAAAAAGAAGGGATTGAAGCCAGGTGATACTGTAGGGGTGTGTCTCCCCAATATCCCTGCATTCTATATTGCCGTTGTTGGTATCCAGAAGGCAGGATGTGTACTGAATGGATTAAGCCCACTTCAGTTGCCAAAGGAACTTGAGTATCAACTTAATGATGCTGAGGTTAAGGCACTGCTTACAATGGATATATTATATAAAAATGTTGAACCCATTATAGCGAAAACCGGAGTTAAAACAATTCTGGTTACCGAAATAGCTGCTTTTTTGCCTTCTTTTAAAATGATTATTGGAAAACTTATCAAGAAGATACCGACCGCTATTGTAAATCCAGTTTCTGGAATCGATACGATTGGATTCATGGAAATGATCAGGAACACGCCTGGTGATGCGATTCTGGAAAAAAGGGACCTTGACTCACCAATGCTGATTCAATACACGGGAGGTACAACTGGTAACCCAAAGGGAGCTATATTGACCCAATGGAATCTGGTAGCCGAAATGACTCAGGTGGGCACTTGGATGGGTTTAAAAAACTTTAATGAGATCAAACCAGGTGAAGATGTCATCCTTTCGGCGTTCCCGCTCTTTCATATAGCCGGTCTTGCAATTAGCTTACTGATGTTGTCGAGGGGTTATAGCCAAGTACTCATACCAAATCCACGCGATCAGTATTTCATCATATCGGCACTGAAAAAGTATAAACCCATACTGACAGTGAACGTTCCTACGATATATATGGAGCTTTTAAAAAAAGAAAAATTCCGTGCAATTGATTTCTCAAATCTCAAATTTTGTTTCAGTGGTGGCGCTCCTTACCCGCCAGAATATATTAATGATTTTGAAAATGTAGTGGGTAAGGGTAAACTGGTCGAGGGTCTTGGCATGACCGAAACCAGTCCGTTAACGGTCATTAATCCAACCTTCGGAAAAAAGAAACCGGGATCCATTGGAGTGCCAATCTCTGATACTGAAATAAAACTTGTAGATCTTGATAAAGGTGAAGTGGTCGGTGTTGGTGAACCGGGAGAACTTCTAGTACGAGGTCCACAGGTTTTTACCAAAGGGTATTTCAATAAACCCGAGGAAACTGCAGAGACACTTAAAGATGGTTGGATACATACAGGAGATGTATGCACGATAGATGAGGATGGTTATTTATTCGTGGTTGATAGGGTAAAGGACATGGTCAACGTATCGGGATTTAAAGTTTTTACCCGCCAGCTTGACGATGTTCTCGTTGAATATCACGATATTGAAATGGCCGCAACCATTGGTTTACCAGACCCGAGCAGACCCGGGTCAGAAATTGTTGCATCAGCGATTTTATTAAAGACTGGGATAGAAAAAAGTGAAAAAACAAAAGAAAATATAATAAATTATCTTCGAGAAAGAGTCGCGCCCTATAAGATTCCTAAGAGAATCGACTTCATGGATGCTCTTCCACTGTCACCGGTTGGGAAAATTCTCAAGAAAGAGTTGCGAAAAACAATGTTGAAGAAGTGAACGTTTTTTCATTCCGAATTATCCGGTGTTTCCCTCTTTCCATCCGTAATCCTCAAATTTGATAACTACTCACTACTGAACAGTTGTAGATGAACACCAGCATAGTCCATATAACATTTTTCGTAATAAATATTTGTTGATTAACGATTATAAGGTGTGACGGAGTAATTGATATATTCCGGACTCTAAAAGTTGCGGAGACCTTCCTGTAATCCTCAAATAGTCAACCGTGATTAAAATGATATATTTCAATCTATAATC
>CAVQCU010000066.1:0-6365 GCA_963710995.1 uncultured delta proteobacterium | reverse complement strand
ATGGACGACGTTCTGCATCTTGTCAGTGAGATGTTGGCAAATATGAAAGAAGGTGTAACTCTGATTCGCGTTGATGAAGGCGTAATTGTTTACGCAAATCTACGCTTTGAGAGCATGTTTGGTTACGATCCGGGTGAACTAGTCGGCAAACATGTGAGTATTATCAATGCTCCGGGCGAAAAAAACCCTGAGGATGTTGCAAGCGAGATTATCATAAGTCTTAATCAAGCGGGAGTATGGTATGGTGAAATACACAATCTCAGGAAGGATGGAACCTCATTCTGGTGTTATGCCCATGTTTCAAAATTCAAACATCCACAGTATGGCGAAGTGTGGATAGCTGTGCATCAGGATATCACCGAGCGCAAGCAGGCGGAGGAACAGCTTCATGCATCCCTTCAAGAAAAAGAGCTTCTTCTCAGGGAAGTCCACCACCGGGTGAAGAACAACATGCAGGTGATATCCGGTCTTCTCGATCTTCAGGCAAGGTCAAGCGGGAATCCGGAACTGACTGGAATGTTGAATGAGAGCCAGAGCCGAATCCAATCCATGGCTATGATCCATGAAAAATTCTACAATTCAAAGGATTTCACAGGAATTGATCTGGCTGGTTATGTGAGAGATTTGTCACAGGAGTTATTCCAATTGTTTAAAATCAATCCAGGGGAAATAGATCTGATCATCCAAACAGACGGCAATGTTCATGTGGATATTGACAAAGCGATCCCCTGTGGCTTGATTTTAAACGAATTGATTTCCAATGCACTTAAGCACGCCTTTCCCGGAGATAGAAATGGTGAATTACGGATTATCATACGCGAAACGAAAAACGCAGAAATAGAAATTGTTGTCCATGATAATGGTGTGGGCCTGCCGGACGATGTTGATATCCACCAACCCCAGTCACTGGGGTTGCATCTGGTGAAAGGGTTGGTAAAGAATCAGCTTGATGGTCAAATAGAGGTCAGGCGAGACAACGGAACAGAATTTCGGATCAAATTTCCTTTATAATTTGATGGAGAGGATGTAGTTATGAAAAATATGGACAATCATAAGATCATGGTCGTGGAAGACGAATGGATTGTTGCCGATCAGCTTTGCAATAATCTGAAAGATCTTGGGTACATGGTTTGCTCAACGGCATCCACGGGAGACGAGGCCATCAGAAAAGTGGCGGAGGATAGACCAGACCTGATCCTGATGGATATTGTTTTAAAGAGTAAAATGGACGGCATTGAAGCTGCCGAACGGATTACGTCACAGTTCGATATACCGGTCATTTATCTGACCGCTTATACAAATCAGGAATATATCGAACGGGCAAAACAGACGAAGCCTTTCGTTTATCTGGTCAAACCGTTCAAGCAGAATGAACTGTACGCAAATATCGAAATGGCTCTCCACAAGCACAGGTTGGATAAAGAAATCAAAGATTATCTGGACCGCTTGGCAAAATGCTACAGGGGGACGATCGAAAGCCTCTCGGGAGCAATTGAATTGCGCGGACCTTATGCTGCCGGTCATCACCGGCGGGTCGCTGAATTTGCGCATGCCATTGCCGGAGAAATGAGACTTTCCGACTTCTCGATAGAGGGCACTTGTTTGGCAGCATACGTCTATGACATCGGCCTTGCGAGTATGCCTATTAGCGTTATTCATGAACCTGAACGGTTGACAGGATTTAATCTGGCCATGTATCAAGATTATCCGCATATGAGCTATAACTTTTTAAAAAAAGTTGATTTCCCATGGCCCATCGCTGATATTGTCCTGCAGCATTGCGAATGTTACGATGGATTCGGATTCCCCCGAGGGCTCAAGGGGAATGATATTCTCATCGAAGCCAGGATCTTGGCTGTGGCACATGCCCTTGAAGACTTGACTTCTCATATGGCCTTCCGAAATGCCCTTCCTTTAAATCAGGCCATTGATGAAATAAAAGTCCATCGTGAATCTAAGTATGATCCCGATGTCGTGGATGCCTGTCTGAAATTATTTCGGGAAAAAGGCTATCAGCTTACATGAGATAGAGAAAACAATCCCGTAGAAAAAACAAGATTACAAATGGTAATCCTCAATTCTTTCAAATGCTCTCCACTGAGACTTTGTAGGTGAAGTCCACAATTTTTCCGGTTCGGAAATCGGAATTTTATTTCTTACTTCCTATAAGTCTCAAATCGTCAATCTTGATGAAGATGTAAGATTTCAATCCGTAATAAACAACACAATTTTATATCCTACTAAAAAAAGCGGCATTACACATTAACTACGGATACGCAATATCCCCTTGACATAGTATAAAAATAAATGCATATTATCAGCTAGATAAATTCATATCTTCATTATTAAAAATCATAAAGCGTCATGGCAGTCATTGGTTAATTTTTCAACTTATCTGATCACTTCAGTACACGGGGGGGGGAGTAATCCGATGAAAGGTCAATCCAAAACAAAGCAGACCCTGATTCAAAAAGAGTCTTCTTTAGATGAAGCCCGCGAATACGCCGAGAGCATCATCAACACCGTCCGTGAACCCTTAATCGTTCTGAATCAAGATTTAAGAGTGGTCACCGCCAGCCTTTCCTTCTATGAATTTTTCAAGGTAAAACCTGAAGAGACCGAGGGACAACTTATTTATAACCTGGGAAATAATCAGTGGGATATCCCCAACCTGCGGGAACTTCTGGAAGAAATCCTTCCCCAAAAGACAACCTTTGATAGCTATGAGGTTGAACACGATTTTGCCACCATCGGCAGACGCATAATGCTTTTAAATGCCCGGCAAATTGAAAGAGTGTTGGGAAAAGAACGGATCATCCTCCTGGCCATTGAGGACATAACCGAGCGTAGGTTGATCGAGGAGAAATTGCTACATGCCGCCATAGTGGAGTCTTCTAGAGATGCGATTATTGGTAAGAGTTTGGATGGCATCATTACTAGCTGGAATAAGGGCGCGGAAGAAATCTACGGCTACACCCAAAGTGAGATTATTGGCAAATCAATATCAGTCCTTGTTTCGCCTGACATTCAAGACGAGTTGACCGAGATTCTTAGAAAGATAAAGTTGGGAGAAGCGATTGAGAGCTATGAAACGTTACGGCGAAGAAAAGATGGACAAGACATTTACGTGTCCCTTACCGTTTCGGCTATACACGATGCTGAAGGCAGGATTTTAGGCGTATCCACAATTGCCCGCGACATTACCGAGCGCAAGCGACTGGAAAAATTATTAAGTGACTCCGAAGAGCAATATAGGCTTCTTTTTGAAACTGCAAACGACGGGATTTTGCTTATTGAAAAAAATGAAGGGAAGATAGCCCATATTAATCCGTCTGTCGAGAAGATGTTGGGCTATTCCGCAAGAGAGAGCATCGGGAAAATACTTCCGGACGTCGGTCTTATAATCGACAATGGTGATTTCGAAATAACAATGAAAAATTTGAACAAGAAAGGCATTCTTCGTTACAATGATGTTCCGGTAAAAACCAAGTCCGGGAAGCAAATCTATACGGATACATATCTCGTTGACAAGGCAAAATTTACACAATGTAATATTCGTGACATCACCGAACGCAAGCAGGCGGAAGAAGCGCTGCGGGAGAGCAATGAGCAGTACCGCCTGCTGGCCGATAATGTCCATGACGTCATTTTCGTTTTGGATATGAATCTGAAGTATACTTATATCAGCCCATCAGTAAAAATTCTCAGGGGATACGAACCGGAAGAGGCAATGAAACAACCACTTTCTAAAACATTGACTCCTTCATCTTGGGATCTGGCCACAAAGACCATGGCCGAGGCCATGGAACTGGAAAAAACTGAACGTAGAGAGATTAACATATCCCGTACGCTTCAATTAGAAATGATGCGAAAAGATGGGACTACGGTGTGGACGGAAGCGAAGCTTTCCTTTATCAGAGATAAAAATCAGCAACCAATTAGCATTCTCGGCGTAACCCGTGATATTACGGAGCGCAAGAAGGCGGAGAAGAAACTTAAACAGACCCTTGACAGCCTCAAAAATGCCGTTGGCGCGACTATTCAGGCCTTGGTGTCCGCAGTAGAGTCCAGAGATCCCTATACGGCCGGTCATCAGTTACGTGTTGCGGATCTGGCCCGCACCATCGCCACGGAAATGGGATTTCCTCAGGAGAAAATAGAAGGAATCCGTATGGCAGGTTCCATACATGACATCGGGAAATTATCTATCCCCGCGGAGATATTGTCCAAGCCTACCAGGCTGACAGACATCGAATTTTCCCTGATTAAAGAACATTCCCGGAGCGGATACGAAATGCTGAAGGATGTGGAATCTCCCTGGCCGCTGGCACAAATTGTTTACCAGCACCATGAAAGGATGAACGGATCCGGCTATCCAAGAAATCTGAAAGGGGATGAAATTATTATAGAGGCCCGCATTATGGCTGTGGCCGACGTGGTGGAAGCCATGGCCTCCCATCGGCCCTATCGTCCCGGCTTGGGAATCGATGCGGCGCTGGCCGAAATCGAAAAGAATAAAGGAACCCATTATGACAACACTGTCGTAGATGCCTGTCTGAAACTATTTCGAGAAAAAGGCTATCAGCTTACATAAGATGGAGAAAACAATCCCGTAGAAAAAACAAGATTACAAATGGTAATCCTCAATTCTTTCAAATGCCCTCCACTGAGACTTTGTAGGTGAAGTCCACAATTTTTCCGGTTCGGAAATCGGAATTTTATTTCTTACTTCCTGTAATCCTTATTTTTCAAATTTGTAATTTTATGTTAGGTTACAATATATCATGCAAGGAGTATTTTATGGAAAATAATGGTCCCATATACGCTTTAAATTTGTTTGATATCATCGACCGGGAAGAATATCTGGCCTATTCAAAGCGATCGGCACACGAGGTGACGGAACATGGGGGAAAAGTGGTGGCACTGGGCCAGTTTCGTGAAGCAAAGAAAGGCGATATCACCCCTCGCCAGGTGCTCATCCTAGTGGAATGGGAATCTCGCGATGCCTTCCAACGTTATCTGGATGATCCTGCCATAGCCGATATACATCCGCACCGTGAAAAGGGAGCAGGGCATTATATATGGCACCTTTTCGACCGGATTGAGGACTTGCGGCCTGTGTTGAAGATCTAAAGAAAAAACGGGACAGCAAAAAAATGAGGGGGCAGATTTATTTTCTGTAGGGGCCCCTAACCAGCCATTCCAGTGGACGTAGCAAAGCCGCGCCGCTGATCCTTGCTGTTGAATCTTTCAAATGGTGGTGGTGGATGAATTACTAAAGGGAATGCCTCAAATCCGTTACTTTTGCGCATCGTTGTAATAGTAACTTCCCACAAAGTTGCCGGAATCGGCGCCGGAGTCAAAGTTGCCGAAGTGGGCAACAGCGATCGTGGTGAAGTTTCCCCCTGAGTAGAGAAAAGCGTTGCCCGGCCCGGGCGGTTGAAACATAATACAGAGAGAGATTAAAACCGGCTCCTCAGTGGCCGCTGCGCCGCAAGAAACCGCTCATTGAAGTCCTTCTCATCCTTTTCCTTATTCTTCTCGTATCTAAGCGCCGTGTCGATTCCCTCATCCTTATAAATCTTCTCATCATACAACCTTCGGTTATATCCAAAAATCCACTTGTCAATCAGAGACGGTTTCGCAATCGGGCGGTCCCCGCCGTCACGCAGGAAAGGCATCCCCTGCTTTTTGCCATATCGCTGTGCTGTTTTTGCCGATTTTCCGATGTATTTTCCAATTCCCTTCCATCCGACTAACCATTTTTCCTCGTCCATAATTGTTACCTCCTGAGTTAATAATTACCATTGGTGTCCTAATTGGGTATTTCTGGCAACAGCGGCTATATAAGGGGCAAGACGTGTGTGCGTAATTTAAAAAAATATTTCCTAATTATGTGCACATCAACACAGACACACTGTAACTAAAATGTAACCGTCTTAACCTAAGATAAACCAACGTAACCAAACAAAAACCAACTTGCCCTGTGTAACCTATAAATATTTAAGGCGTTAAAATTGATGGGAAATCGCCTTTTTGTTAATTACAACTCAAAATCCCCCGTTCGCAAGGACATCTCTGTTCGATTCCGAGCTCCGGCACCAAGATAATCAAGGGTTTGCGACGTTCAACGTTATAAACCTTTTTTTCATTGCTACCCTATTGCTACCCTTTGGAATGATTTTTCGTTATCTCTGGTGAGGTTTGAGCAATCATAAATCTCAGTGAAAAAATGCTGTTATTTGTAATACAAGAATTTTGTTTCTCTTTTGATAAGAAGACTAATGCCTGAAAACAGAAATGTAAACCGGAAGAAAGGTGCTTGTTGACTTCACCTACAAAGTCTCAATAGAGAGCAGTTGTTA
>CAVQCU010000065.1:0-55602 GCA_963710995.1 uncultured delta proteobacterium | reverse complement strand
AACCCATTTCTCAGCTGAAGCAATTGCAGCCTTTTCCCTATCAGATCTAGCAGCCATGACAGTAGTACTACCAAGGATAAGTCCAATCGCTACAAAACATACTATTACTATTCTTCTTATCATTATCTTATCTCCTTTCTTTGACCAAATAATTAATATACGTAATAAATAAACTTGCTGTTTTTCAAACAACACATTCAATTCTTAATTATTTACGACAATATTTTATTAAAATCAAACATTTATTATTAGAAAAAGCACCATTGGTGTAATCAGTGGAGCCCCCTTTGGCAGGAGCCGGAGGCTCCCTATAATAATGATACCCAAGCTTTAATGATACTAAATTTTCACAAGCGCAGTGCAGTGAAATTTGTAAGTAGAATTATCCCACATGCGAAGTCATGTGGGATAGAAAATATATTTGCAGGTCGAATTATCCCGCGAAGCAGAAGATAACGCGACCTCCCGCGGGTTATACCGCATTCCTTTCCCGGCTGAAGCCGGGAGATTTCAAACCGCGGGATTAACTGCCGGATGAAACATCGTCTGCAGAAATAAATAGAATCGTTGCCAATAGTCTAAGCTTTTATGTTTTCTATTTATTTCTTTCTTTCAGAAGCCAGATAGCCAGAACGGCCAAAACTACAGCGGCCACCGCGCTGGGCCAGAGAGGGATCTCCATTCCCGCGGCAATGATGCTGACTCCCCAAATAAAACGGCCCAATTGGGCACAGGCTAGAACAAGAAGTAAAATGCCTATTACTAATGACGCGGGTCGTTTCATAATTTACCTCTTATAAAAATAAATTATTCTATTCCGAACAATTTACCAACTTGATCGCTAAGAGTTTTTTAAACCGCCGCGGTTTGAAAAATACCATTCGACGAGTTGTTAGGCAGTCTCACATAGTCTTTCTTCGCTTGAAAACGTTGATGTCATCGGCAGAAAGCTAGAACCATTCTTCGCCTTTTCGTTTCGCCTTGAAACGATCATGCCAGTATTTTTCGATTCCGCTTGGGTCATCGGTTTTGATTTTGTGTATCAATTCAAGTTTATCTGGAAGAAGGATTCGGAGTTCGAATTCTCGTCTTTCTGCACAGTTGCTTCGGCCAATTTTGAAATGTTTACCTGATTTCATCAGGTAAACAAATCCGAATTCAATTTCTTTTGACTCCGTTGTTAGTCCATGGCAAGGCTTTGCCTTAGCAGCAACTCCGTTGCAGATGTCAATGACTTGGTCGTCAATGGCATGATCGACGCAATATTTGAGAACTATTTGAACCAGATTACCTATGCCTCCAAATCTGGAGAATGTGCTGTGGGATGGAAACTGTTTGTCCTAATGGGCCTTCATCTGGCGTTCTGTGGACGTGGGGAAATGGCCAAGTTCCTGGATCAGTCCGATAAGTTTTCCAATCAGGAAATCGTCAGTATATGAGGTCTGCAGCTTGTTCGGATTACTATAGCCTGCTTCGGCTATGGCATCGCCCCTCTTAGTCCAGTACTTGCCACACCAGTCCCATTGCTTGATTTCAGTTTCCTTTTCGAATCTGCCCATGCCCAGTGGCGCGCCACCATTTTCTTGTGTTGTCCGCTTAATTTCAGAAAGAATGTGTTCTTTATCCATTTTTCATTTATCTCTCAGCCTAACAATTAATATGCTCAATAACTTTTTCCCGAAATTTAGTACAATTCTAATTCATTTAATAGAAAATTAAAAGAAAATAAAGCCTCATAAAATCATGTGTAATGGAAATTTCATCAATGGGCATTTTGTGGTAATAAAGACCAAAAGTCCATTGGGTAAAACATAGAAATTGGGGGCTGTTCAAAAATGTTCAGATGTTCTCATCCCAACTCGCTGCGCTAGCGGGATAGTTCGTCCATCAAATTTCAGTGCGCTACGCTTCTGAAACTTGGGACTCACTAAATTCCTTCCGTCTTAATCTCCAACTTTTTCTTGTGGCGATCAAGAGCAAGAGCAATAAGCTTGTCCAGAATGTCGCTGTATTTGAGGCCTGTGGCCTCCCACAGCTTGGGATACATGCTAATGCTGGTGAAGCCGGGAAGTGTGTTTATTTCGTTGAGATAAAATTTACTAGTTTTTTTATCCAGAAAGAAATCAACCCGCGCCATGGAAGAACAGCCCAAAGCCATGTATCCTTCAATGGCAATCTTTCTGATTTTAGCGGCAAGGGATTTTTCAATTTGCGCTGGAATTAAAAGCTTGGCACCGTTGGGATCAAGATACTTGGCCTCATAGGAATAAAACTCATGACGGGGAATTATCTCGCCCAGTACTGATGCGGCGGGATTATCATTCCCCAACACCGCGCATTCTATCTCGCGGCAATCAACAGCCTTCTCGATCATGACGCGCGCGTCGAACTGAAAAGCAAAATCCATCGCCTTCGCCAGCGATTCTTTTTTCTTTATTTTTTTCACTCCCACGGAAGAGCCGGTGCAGACCGGTTTGACAAAAACAGGCAGGCCAAGTTTATCCAGCGCGTTTTTCATAATAATTTTCGCGTTAGCGTCATCCTGCCAGCGCTGTTTATTCACGGTTACGGAAGAAACGACGGGTATGCCTTTCTCTTTGAGCAATCTTTTGGCGATATCTTTATCCATGCCCACAGCCGAGCCTATCACATCCGCGCCCACATAAGGCACCATTGCCAGTTCCAGCAACCCTTGCAGTGTGCCGTCCTCGCCGAATGTACCGTGAAGCACGGGAAACACAACGTCTATAATCACTTCTTTATTTTTGTTTTTGAGGTCGTAAAGATGCAGTTTGTTTTTCTGTTCGAAATGATTGACCAGCCACATACCCTTCTTTTTTAAAGACAGGATCTTGCCAAAATTTTTATCCGGGATTATTACCGGTTTGTCCTGTACATACCAACGCCCATCTCTGGCAATGCCTACGGCCTTTACTTCATATTTGTTTCGATCAAGGGCGGAAAAAACCGATGCGGCGGAACAAAGCGAAACATCATGCTCGCCCGACCTGCCGCCGTATAAAACGCCGATCTTTATTTTTGCCGCTTTTTTTAAACCTGTTTTTCGCACCATATTTATCCTCAATATAATAAACTATTTATTGTATTATTGTGAAACTCCAATTTAATGAAACCCAAGCTTCAGAAACAGAGTGCATAACCTGAAGGTCATCTGCGACTGAAACTTGCCGGTCGAATTATCCCACATGCGAAGCTAAGGGGGATTATCTTTTAAAGCGCAGCTTGCTGCGAAATGTTTCCAAAACATGCTTTGGTGGTTATACCCGTGATTTTAACTGGATATACGCCTTAAGCGGCAATGATGTCAATTTAATTTTGGTTATCCGGTGTATTAATCATCAGGACACACAAATTCTGCCAAAAGCAACTTCCTTTACAAAACCTTTAAATAAATTTATACACTTTCCGGCTTTCGCAAAACAATAATATCGAGCAATCGATAAGGAGATTCTCATATGAAAAAGAATTTATTCGCGGCTCTGGGAACATTAATTTTACTGACAATATTTTGTGCCCCGTCAGCTTTTGCTTTAGGATTTGGCGCACGCGCCGATTATTGGATTCCCTCTTTCAGTGGTAATTTGCGCATAGACGACAATGGCGTTACCGGCACAGATATCAATCTAAAGGATGATCTGGGAATCAGTAGTGACAATATCCCCGGAGTAGAAGCTTATTTCGGAATTGGCAACCACGAAATCAGCTTGGCGTATTCCCGGGTAAATCTTTCCGGAGCTCAGAATATACACACGGAAATTAAATTTAACGGCGATACATATAAAGGGGGTGCCTACGTTGAGTCCGAATTAACAACAAACGTGATTGACCTTGAATATCAATATAAATTGTTAAACTTTAAAAATATTCTCGCCGGCCTGTCTTTGGGAATTATCGGTAAAGTCAAATATTTCGATGGCGAAATAAGAATCCATTCATCATCAGTTGGCTCAGAAAATGATGCTAAAAAAAATATTCAGGTTCCTATTCCGATGATTGGTGTAGGTGTTAATATCGGCTTGTTGGCCAATATTCTGGAAGCGCGGGCAAAGATCACGGGCATGGGCTACTCTGACAGTTTCTTTTACGATGGGTTGGCGGATATTTCTTTTACTCCATTTCCATTTTTAAATATCCACGGCGGTTACCGGGCGATGTCCGTAAAAATTGACAATGTCAGCGATATATACGCCAAGATGGATTTCTACGGTCCTTACGTTGGTTTGGCCATCAGCTTCTAATGTCCGGCAGTATCGAAACCCCTGTCTTGACAAAAACTATTTAAATGCATATATTAGTTCAGAATTTAAGATGATTTTTTGTGGTGATTTTATGCCTCTTTACTTTAATACGGCACAGGTGCCAATGGCGAAAAGGGCGTTTAACGATGCTGAAAAACTGGTATCGTATCATTTCAGGCTGAGCGAGGATCAATTTAAAAAAAATAAATATGATGTAAAAACACTTGCTTATTTGGATCAACAAGAGATACAAGACGGCACCTTTGCTCATCTTTGCAAATATTCTTATGAAAAGTCAGACGGATTCGCGGAAAGCAGCAAAGACGGGTTTGATTTTTACAGAATCTGCCTGCAGGACAATATCATTCTGGATGCGGTGGATAGGGCTAATTCTTTCATTAAGTTCAGCCCTTTGATGCTTTACATTGCCGTGCATGAATTGATTCATGTCTTGCGTTTTGGCAACGGCGAAATTGACTTTAATGCCGCTAGGGAAGAAAAGGAAAAAGAAGAAGCTATCGTGCACAATTTGACCAGGAATGCGTTACAACCTGTTAAAGAGCATGATTTAGAAATAGTATTGGACTGCTTCAGCAATCATTTTAAAATTGGCGATCTATTTAATTAAAAGATCGTTGTGGAGGGATTTTTTCAGTATGCCTATTTATGAATATAAATGCCGGAAATGCGGCAACCAATTTGAAGTATTTCAGGGAATTTCCGATCCGGAAGTAAAAAGCTGCAAGTTTTGCAAAGGCAAGGTGCAAAAATTAGTTTCTTTGTCTTCTTTTAATCTGAAAGGTTCAGGATGGTACGTAACAGATTACAAAGGAAAAAAACCTCCGGCGACCGCTAAAGCAGAAAAATCAGAAACCAGCGATAGTTCTACACCCAAAGAAACTACCAAAACGGAAATTGCCAAAACCAGCAAAGAAGAATAATGAGACTCGAATATTACAAAGCAGATTGCTTTGGGGTTCATACCCGTGATCGCCGGGAAATCACCTGTAATTCTGTAATCCTTAAACTCCACTGTTGTCAAGAATCTGATTAGGAAAGAGAATGATCTGTTCACTATGAATTTTTTTATAATCTGGTATTAAAATAAGGTTGAAGTTCACTGCATAATTCTTCCGGAACAGTCGGACAAATAATTTCATTGTGCAGCTTTTCAAAATAATTCAAATCGCTCGTTCCCAATGGATTAATCACAAAGCGCGGTACAATCTTTCCCTGCACGCAAAAATAACGATTGTTTATCATTGTGGCATAGAACGCCATGTTGAAACTTACAAAATTATTCGCATACAAATAGCCAAATATCCTGGATAGTCCTGTCAGAAGTTCCTTGAAATTAGTTTCCGTTAAATCAAAAAATGATGTTTTTTCCGGAAAAATAAAATCGATTTCTCCGGCCATTCCTTTCGGCGCAAAACTTGTCAGCCAACTGATAACGCCGGTGCTGGCAATGAACCTTTCTTTCGCGTTTTTTTCCAGAGCAATCAAATTGCGCCACAAGTTGTCTCCATTTGTAGCAACGGCGTAATTTTGGGCACTGGCTAAAAGGCGCTGCATAAAATTAGTGGGTTTATATCCGGCAATTGTCTGCAAATGAGGATGAATCAGCCCGCCGCCGGCAGGCGGCATATAGTTCCAATTAATTGAACAATATTTATAACCCAGATTCAATTCGGCGACACGGTGAAAATAGTCGCGGCAGACGGCAAAGCCGTCGCGCATCGTATCCGCTGTCAGTTGATCCAGTCCGATGAAATGTCGTGACGATAAAATTGCCACATTGTTGTTTTGATCGTAAGGAAAGGCATTAGGAAACATGCATGCTTCTCCCTGCCGGAATTTTCCTTCCGGAATAATATTGGGCATGAAATTGGGAGTCGTCTTCTCAAAAAGATCAGAGCAAAATGGACATAACGATTCCGGCGATTGTTCCAAATAAAAATTTAAATCAGGCCTTTGGGCTGGACGGACTCGATAAGGTAAAATGCGGCACGCCACGCCGGTGATTTCATCATAACGCAATTCAATAGGGACTTTCCTTTCCTGAAAACCGTTAAAAGGATCGAGGTAACAGCCTGTTGTTATTTCTTTTTTGAATCCGACGTCCTTCATAATTTTTCCTTCCCCAAGCAAATGTTTTTTCAATACCTTCTTAATGTCCGGAAGTGTCAGGTTTTTGATCTCTTCTCAGGCTATGAAAAAGAAATCTGTCAATGTTTCGTTGGGATAAATCGCCGCCTAATTTTTCTTTCAATGCTTCCAGAGGAACTTCAATTCGCGCGGCGCTTCGATGTCCACCGCCTTTACCGATTAACCCGAAAGCCCTTTGCGCGATTGCGCCGCAATCCTGTCGATAACCATCACCACGAAAAATAATGATGAACTTATCGCCGACGGTTCCGGCCACAACAACATAGTAAGTGCCGATTAAACGCAAATAAAAATCAGCGATCTGAACGCAAACATCAGCGCTTTCAACGCCTCCCAGATAACAAACCCGCCGGCCGTGAAAATTGTTCATGTGATGGTAGGCATGATCGTAATATTTCAAAAAACTGCCCGGCGTTTGATTAAGTTCGATACGGCGGATCAGTCGCATATTGGCGTGTTTTGTATGATACGTATAAGCCCTGATATCTTCTATAATGGTGGCACGATCAAAATTGTCCGTATCCGATTTGATTCCATAAAGCAGAGCGGTGTGTAAGTTACGAGGGATTTTCACGTGGGCACAAAGCAAATATTCGGTCAGAATGCTGGATAACGCGCCGTAGTCGGACCGGATATCTTCCACATCCGCTTGCCAGTTTCCTTCGCGGGGGTGATGATCGAAAACAATCTGTGGCTTTATGAAGTTTAATGCGTCATCAAAAAAAGAAGGTTGGGCATCCAAAAGCGCTATCAAACGGTAAGAGTTCAAATCCACTTGATTAATTAAATGAATATGGAGACGCATGGAAGAAACAAATTCGTGATTTTGCTGTCTGATCAACGGCTCCGTGGAAACAAAAACACTTTTGGCCAGGCCTTTCGTCCGCTGGATAATTTCGCGTAGCGCCATCGCCGAAGCGATGACATCGGGATCAGGACTGCCCTGCATCAGCAAGGCTAATGAATCATCAGGCCGGACTATGTCCATGAGCTTTTTAAAATTCAGCTCCGTCTCTTTCTTGATTGTAATAGATTCGACTTTCATGGCTCGGGCGTGAATGGAACTGCCAACTGAATCTCCCTAGTAAATAAAAATTTTACCGGGATGATCGGCAACAACTTCACCGACAATAGTGGCGTCGCCAATCCCGGAGCGACGCATTTTCTCCACAAGGTTTTGCGCTTGCTTTTGGGGCAAACTGAAAAACAACCCTCCCGCGGTCTGCGGATCAAAAAAAACATCTAAAATCCACGCGGGGCAGGTATCCGCCGTTTCAATTTGGGAAATACGGAAATTCTTATTGCGATAAAGACCTCCGGGGACAAAACCTGTTTCCACCAATTCCTGCAAACCGGTAAAAATGGACACAGCGGCGGAGTTTATGTTCATGCCAACGTCACTGCCTTCAATCATCTCACAAGCATGGCCTAAAAAACCAAAACCGGTTATATCGGTGCAGGCGTGAATATCGCCTGCGGCAATCATCATCTCCGATGTTTTCTTGTTAAGCCGGGTCATGCAGGATATTGCCTTCGTTATCATTTCTGAAGACGCTTCTTGAGCCTTTATGGCCGTGCTGATAATGCCAGTGCCCAAAGGTTTGGTCAGAATCAAACTATCTCCGGCCTTAGCGCCGCGATTAAATAATACTTTGTCCGGATGAATCACTCCGGTTACGGAGAGGCCGTATTTGATTTCATTATCTTCAACGCTGTGCCCGCCAATAAGAAAGACACCGGCTTCGCGCATTTTATCCAATCCGCCGCGCAACACTTCTTTCAGCACTGATTTATTCATCGTCTTGATCGGAAAACAAACGATATTCATGGCGGTCAAAGGTTTGCCGCCCATGGCATAAATGTCATTGAGCGCATTGGTGGCGGCAATCTGACCGAACGTAAAGGGGTCATCAACCGTGGGAGTAAAGAAATCAACCGTTTGGACAAGAGCAAGGTCAGCGGAAAGTTTATACACTCCCGCGTCGTCCGCGTTTTCAAACCCGGTCAGCAAATTCGGATCTTGAATTAGCGGCAAATCGCGCATAATTTCGGACAGGTCTCCCGGACCTATCTTACAGGCTCAACCAGCGCTCTGTATTGTCTCTGTCAAACGAACAATCTTTTTTTCTTCCATTTTTCCCTCTTTAAATCTTTGACAAAAACTTCCCTTAAACTGCAAGAAGTAATGTAAAGAGTATAAGAAGAACCATCTTGTATGTCAATGAATTCTTGATTGCAAAATATGTGGCGTGGAGTCGATGGCGGAGGAAAGTTTTGTATCGAACCGCTCTTTATTTTCTGGATTCCGTCCTGCGACGAAATGGTTGTCATTACCCAGCTCGACTGTGTAATCTAGGCCTTTTTTGTTTTTGTCATGTCGAATCCGCCGGGGGGTGGAGAGACATATTGCTTCATTCGAGAATTCTCACATCCATTCGAAGGTACAAAAGAGATTTATATTTTATCTTTTCCCTGCTACTTCGCTACTTGACCCTTGCCACTTTTTTATACCATTCACCATTCACATATACAATTATTCGTATTGTTTGAGTTCAAAAAGTTTTTTGTCTTGTGTGGAAACGATGTGATAAAAACGATCCTGAGGAATGTAGATGTAGGGAACGTCATCTTCCCGCCGGTACAGGAAGTGAGACAGGATCATCCGGTTGACGGCCTGATGGCCGACGATCATAATATTATTCGCGCGCCGGTTTAAAAAAAACGCCTTCTTGACTCCTTGTATGATTCGGGGCTTCATTGTCTCGTAGCTTTCGCCTTCAGGATAAATATAGTGGTATTTATTTGCCCCTCTTTTTTTGAAAACATGCGGCATCTTTTTCTCGATATCGCCATAAGTCATTCTTTCGCAAATTCCCGCGTTGATTTCATCAAACTCCGTAAGTGAAATGATCCGGCAATCATTCTGCATTTCGCAAATAGCTTTGGCCGTATCGATTGTCCTTTGCTTTTTGCTTGTAAAAATGTAGGAAATTTTCTTTTTCTTAAAAAACAGGCCTAAGGCGGTTGCCTGTTCTTTGCCTTTTTTTGTGAGCGGTGAATCTCCGCCGATTCGATTTATAATATTATATTCCGTTTCCGTGTGCCGGATCAGAAACAGATTTTTTACTTCATCTGTAACAAGATAGTCGCGCAGCCGTTCATAAAAGGGAATTGCGTCGCTGTGCTTTTCCTCGATAATCATGTTTTGTAAAGAGTCTATGCGTATGTAATTTCTTTCAACCTTTAATGGTATATAAATCATCTGGTAATAATTGATTCGTTTTTGGAATTCTATTTTTGTCACTTTATCTTTAAAATGAGCAAATTCAGGCAGATTAATTTTCTCCTGTATGCTCAGTTTCAGGATATCTTCATCATCATTAATGCACTCAATAAAGAAAAGAGAATGATCATTGAGGTATTTTTCGATTGTCGCGCGTCGCTCTCGTCCCGCGTTGGTTGCGTCCAGAATCGCGATCTGTCCGCTATTGTGCAGATAGGCCTTGGCCCTTTCCATATTTATACGGGCGAATCCTTTTCTCAACTCTACGGCAGCTGAATTTTCCGGGGAATAGAATTCGGAACGTGATGTCTCATCCAGCGGCAGATAAATCCTGCGCAGATTTCCGTTATTGAATATTCGAGTGGAGATGCCATCCCTCCGGAAGGCATCTCGCAGGCGCAAGGCCAGTGTGGATTTTCCCCGGGCAGGCAGTCCCATCAGAACAATGTATAATTTTTCATCGCTCATATCGTATCTACTTTACCATCCGCTTCCTTGTGGTAAAAGTTATGAACAGAGGTTTAAGAAAATGGATCGCAAAAATCTGTGGCATCTATTGCCGGAAAACGAAATGCTTAATCAACAGCCATCATTACATTGGAAGCTTTTATAATCGCATATGCTTTTTTGCCGGATTTCAAACCGAGTTTTTTTGCGGATTCTTTCGAAATGATTGAAACGACCTTAGCTCCGCCCGTAAGCTCCAAAAGTATTTCCGTATTCACAGCACCTTCTGAAACTTTGATTACTTTCCCCTTCAGTATATTACGCGCGCTTATCTTCATGGTGTCCTCCTTTTGGTTCAATCGTTTGATAAGACATTACGGGGCTATTGAAAACCACTCATACCCTAAAGGGCACGACGCGTCTGCTGTGTTGCGCTACAAACCATACCGCTCAACGTATCTCCATACGTGTGACCTTTAGGTTATACGCCTCGCGGTTCGGTTTTTGCGCGCCTTGCATCTGAACATTTTTGAATAGCCCCATTACTATGGATTTTACCCTCTCTTATGTTAAATATAAGGAGAACTGTATTGTATGTCAATCAAGAATATGAACCCCAAAGTAGCTACGGGATATTTTGATTAAGTGATAGACCTTATATAGCGAAGAGTTAATAATACCGCGACCAGTGGAGGAACGACCAAAACAGCAATACTGGCCTTTAAAAAATTCTGCACGGAAACGAGGTTGGTAAAGTAAAGGAATACGATTAGCAGCGCGGAGATAAAACTGTAGATGAAGAAGAGTCGACCGAAATAGGCATTTGCTTCATACCAGACGAAATCATTTTCCAATGTTGATCGTGTGCGAAAACCGTAAACCACGTTTCTGGGCACTTTTCGGAGGATTAATGGAATGGCGATAATTGCGAAAATAAGATCGCAAGCTAGAATTGTCACCAGACCTTTGAATAGCATGGAATGCTCCTCATAAAAAAACTTATATAAACGGCCTAATGAAAATTATATGTACCGGTCTCCTTTATTTTTCAACAGTCAAAGGCAGTCGCATCCCTTTTATCATTACACCATTTTCTCCGCAACAAATCTATAAGGCTCTGTATGGTATTTTTGATTCTCCTAATTCAACGACGTCAATGCCTGTCTTTTGAAAACAGTACGTGCAAATTTAAACGCCTTTTGTTTATCTGCTGAAGGTCCTACGATGATCTTTTTAAGCGCCTTTGCAGCCAAAGAACGCCAATCAAATTCTCTGTACTTGATTAATGAATAATGGCGGCTTCTGTAATTCACAATAGGGGGAGGTACTGCAGAGTGAATCTGGAGCAACCTGTATTCTTTCTCGTTCTTGTAAGCTTCATGCTTGAAGTACAAAGTTGGTATAAGCTGGGATAAGTTAGAGGAAAGAGCAACTTGTCAAAAAATATTTTTTCACTCAAATCTTTTTCACTTGGAAAAAGATCTAGGTGAAACAGTCTTTCGACCAATTACCTTTGTTTTTTGGTGAGATAACTGTCATCATATGTAACAGGAAATGTAGCGTTTTCTTGGCTAGAAGTTTTATCCTTCGCAAATGCATCTTCAAGAATTTTTGTATCAAACCCAATAGCGAAGCCACGACCATTATCTGCATATGCACGCCATTGTCCAAGCTCATCCCCATCCGAGCTGAACGAACAAACAAAAAAAGAAGCGGCCACTTGGGCTCCATTTCTGCGCATAAAAATTTTAAACCATTCAATGATTTTTTTCCCCTCAGGGTGACCATTATCTATTTTATCGTCTAATGCTTTGATAAAATATGAAAGACCATGTTCCAATTCGGAAGGATTATTGAGAGCAAAAATATCAGTCAGCCAAAATTTTCCTGTTTTTAGTATTCCTCTAAGCCCAAAATCGTCAGTATAATGATAAATAACTGGCGGCAACTCACCATTCGATACCAAATTCTTAACAATATCATCATTGATGCAACGTGATTCCTCAATAAATTTATCGAGCGCCTCAAGAATAGTAACGTTGGCCATGTTGTTCCTCAGTCTTTCAACAGAATTTATTAGAATTATTGTTGAAGTATAAATATAAGGATATTATGTGTCAATTGAAAAAAATGAACAACTGTAGTGCGAGTTTTTCTGGATTGCCCGGTCACCCGGCAGCCGCCCGGCAATGAGCCGGGCAATGATAGAGGTAATTTTTAAATTGATTTATTATTGTAAATAAGTTTAAAGAAAGACCTAAAGAAGGTTGGTATCATGTCCATTCATTACTACAGCACAAATCTTCATTTGAATAGTGTTGAGGGGATTATTCCCTTTACCGGCAAGGTTTCATTTAAAGAAGCCCTGCTCAAAGGCCAGGCTTCGGATGAAGGGTTATTTATGCCGGATACTATTCCCGTACTTTCCTTAAAAGATATCCAGAAACTGAAAGGTAAGCCTTATCGGAAAGCGGCCCTACTTGTGGCTGAAGCGTTTCTTACCGATGAGTTCCCCCAGGAAGTTCTCAAAAAAGTAGTTAAAGACGCTTATAACTATCCCGTCCCTCTGGAAGAGGTAAAACCCAAGGTCTATGTGATGCGCCTGGATCAAGGGCCGACAGCTTCATTTAAAGATTTTGCTGCGCGCATGATGGCAAGATTGATGAGCCATTGCCGCCCGCGAGGCGAAAGGCTCAATATTCTTGTCGCTACTTCCGGCGATACGGGCAGCGCCGTGGGCGAAGCCTTCAAGAACGTCGCGGGAATTGACGTGACTATTCTTTATCCGGAAACAGAAGTCAGCAACCGGCAAAAAAAACAGCTCGATACAATTGGCGGCAACGTGCGAGCGCTTTGCGTGCAGGGCAAATTTGATGATTGTCAGAATTTAGTCAAGCAGGCATTTTCCGATCCTCAATTGATCAAATTTAATTTGACTTCAGCTAATTCCATTAACTTTGGCCGGATTCTTCCGCAAATAATTTACTATATTTACGCTTACGCCCAACTTGCCGAAAATGGAGAGCAGGCAATCTTTTCTGTTCCTTCGGGGAATTTCGGCGACGCTCTGGGCTGCGAATACGCGCGCCGCATGGGCATGCCGATAGCCAAACTTGTCATGCCCACCAATGAAAACGATGAATTTCCGGTTTTTCTGGCTACAGGAAAATACAGTAAAGTTTCTCCTTCACGGGCATGTATTTCCAACGCCATGAACGTCGGGCATCCCAGCAATTTAGCGCGTTTCTTTGAATTGTACGGAGGCACTGTTGATCGTGTAGGCAAAGTTCATCGCTATCCCGATCTGGAAGAAATGCGGCGGTATATTTTTTCGGTAAGCGTTACGGATGAGCAAACCAGACAAACTATCAAGAGCGTTTATGATCGCTACCACATAGTTTTGGAACAGCACGGAGCTGTAGGTTGGGCGGGATTAGAAGCATATTTAAACACAGTGCCAGACAAAAAATTGGCCATTTGTCTGGAAACTGCCCATCCGGCAAAATTTCCGGAAGAAATTCAAAAACTTTTAGGATTAACCTTGCCCCTGCCGGAGAATATGAAAGACCTTGACCTCAGAAAAGGCTCTGCCATTTCTATTGCAAATAATTACGATGAATTTAAAAATTATTTACAGAAAAATTTAAAGATTAAAGAATAGCTATGACCTGAATTTAATCTAATACCCTAAAGGGCACATCGATGTCACGTGGGGTCACGCGAGGGCACAAGCCCGCCTGCGAGACTGTGTCATAATAGCAAAGAATGTCATTCCCTATCCTCCGGCATTTCAAACTGTTGCTGCCGGCAAAAATAGCCAAACGAAGGCGGAATGGCATTATTGGGTATTGAGATTGTCCTTGCTGAGTTTATATTCAATACTATCAACAAGGGCTTGCCAACTGGCTTCGATAATATTTTCGGAAACACCGATAGTACTCCAAATATCTTCGCCATCAGTGGAATCCAAAAGCACCCTGACGCCTGCGGCTGTACCTTCCGAACCTTCCAGCGTACGCACTTTAAAATCAACCAGACGCATTTCCTTGATTTGCGGATAAAATTTCGTGAGAGCCTTGCGCAGCGCATGATCCAGAGCATTCACCGGACCGTTTCCTTCGGCGGCTGTTAATTCTTCTTCACCAGCCACTGATATTTTGATTGTTGCCTGAGACAGGCAAGGGTTATCCTCTGTGCGTGAAGTAACAACGCTGAAGCATTCCAAAGTGAATGGATCAATAAATTCACCGATTGTTCTTTTAATCAGCAAGGAAAGCGAGCCGTCGGCGGCATCAAACTGAAAGCCGCGGTCTTCCATAAGCTTGACTTCATGCACGATTTTTTTACTGAGAGCATCATCTTTAGCGAGGTCAATACCCAGTTCTTTGGCTTTATATTCAACATTGCTTTTGCCCGCCAAATCGGAAACCAGGACGCGCTGGTGATTGCCGACAAGTTCCGGTTTGATATGCTCATAAGCCATGGGGTTTTTAACGACGGCGCTGACATGCACTCCGCCTTTGTGAGCAAAAGCGCTTCGTCCCACAAATGGCCGCGAATTAAGCGGCGGGACATTGGCAACGTCGCTTATGTAATGAGAAAGGTTGGTGAGTTGCCGGATCGATTCCGATGGCAAACAATTTTTACCAAGCTTCAATTGTAAATTGGCAATCAAAGAAATCAAGTCGGCGTTGCCGCATCTTTCGCCATAACCATTGATCGTCCCCTGAATCATCTTTACTCCTTCCTGCACGGCGGCGATGGAATTGGCAACGGCAAGCCCACCGTCATTATGCGCGTGAATTCCGGCAATGTCTAAAGGGATGAAAGAAGAAATTTTCTTCACGATGGAGCTGATTTCATAGGGCATAGAACCACCGTTAGTGTCGCAAAGAACAATCGTATCTGCGCCGGCGGCCAGAGCTGTTTTCACGACTTTGGTTGCGTAACGGGGATTGTTTTTATAGCCGTCGAAAAAATGCTCGGCATCAAAAAACACTTCTTTACCCATCGATTTCAGGTATTCGACGGAGTCGGCAATCATGGCGAGGTTTTCGTCCAATTCGGTTTTAAGAATTTCGGTTACGTGCAAATCCCACGATTTTCCGACAATAGCGGTGGCAGGAGTGCCGGCTTTCACTAAAGCCTTTAAATTGGAGCATGATTCCGGTTTTGTATGCGACCGGCGTGTGCTGCCGAACGCGGTCAGGCGCGAATTTTTAAATTTAACGGCTTTGGCCATTTCGAAAAAGCGCACATCTTTAGGATTGGAACCGGGCCAGCCCCCTTCAATATAATGAAAGTGAGCCTCATCAAAGCGCTGGGCGATGCGCATTTTTTCTTCCGCCGAAAAATTGGTTTGTTCTCCCTGCGTGCCGTCCCTCAAAGTTGTATCGTACACCAGTATTTTATTTTTTGTCATTTTCCCCTCACTTTCAAAAAAAACCGCTGCTGGGTTTCCCTGGCAGCGGTTTTAAATTTCGGTTATTTCGAGTTGATACTATTCCGCGACCAAGCCTCCTATAGAGAAGCTAATTATAATGTTGCTAATTATTATTTTTCTAATGATGATCGTGTTCATAGTTCCACTAAACATTTAATTTTTTGTATAATAATTCTTCCCGACTATTTTGTCAATAGAAATAATTGCTATAATCAAATACGCCCTCCAGCAAAGAATATTTTAATAGAGCGGGAAATGTGCTAAACTGACGCATAAATATTTATATCAAGTCGTCTTTAATAAAGAGGAACCTTGTCAACACACCAGCATAACCATCGTCATGAAGAAGCATCATGGGGCAAACGCTTAGTCGTCTCAATGGTGATGAACCTGATCATTCCGGCGGTGCAGATTTACGGTGGCATTATCTCCGGCAGTATGGCGCTCATTAGTGACGCTCTACATAACTTAAGCGACTTCATTTCTCTGGTCATCAACTATGCCGCGCTGGCCATCGGCAGACGCGGCCCGACTGATCAGCAAACATTCGGTTATAAACGAGCAGAAATATTTGCCACTTTAGTCAGCGTAGGTTTGTTATACGGCACAGGTTTTTATATTGCCATAGAGGCATGGTACAGGTTCCGCGCGCCCCAGCCGATTGCCGGGCAATTAGTTATCTGGATTGCTCTTCTAGGCTTTGCCGGCAACATCATCTCCGCACTAATGCTGCGCTCCGGTTCGAAAGTCAATTCGAACATGAAGAGCGCTTTTTTGCACATGCTCAGTGACGCCGCGACCTCTTTGGTCGTTGCCATATTGGGAGTTGTCTGGATTTTCAAGCCCTGGTTTTGGCTCGATCCGGTATTCTCCTGGTTAATTGTCGGGATGATATTATTCAGCGGTTGGGGCTTACTGAAAAACAGTATTCTTATTTTGATGAATGCCACGCCGCCAGGAATTGACTTGCACGATATTCAGAAATCATTGGAATCGCTGGAAGGAGTAAAGGAAATTCACGACCTGCATGTCTGGAATCCGTCGGCGGAGATTATTGCGCTGGCGGTCCATATTACTGTTCCCGATCAAATGCTGGGCAAGGTTGATGAACTGGCGGAAAGAGTAAGAACTGTTCTTGCTGTTAAATTCAAAATTGATCATCCGACATTGCAGTTTGAATCCGACACCTGTAACGATGCAAAGCTTCTGTGCTTTATTGCCGATAACGGTCATGGAAAACATGGTCATGATTAGGTGAAACATGCACGGCACCGTCTGCGCGGTGGTGGAAAAAACAATCGAAGAATCTTTTTATCCTTGATGTTGGACAAATTTCAGATAAATTACGAAGTTCGCTTTAGTGAGACTCAGGTTGCCGGAACGAAGTGAACTGCAACCTGTAAGTCGAACTATCCCGATAGCGAAGCTTATCGGGATTGGTACAACAGTGCTACAAAATACGAAGTAATGTAAATAGTTATTTATTTGTATTTATGGAAGATTTCTCTTTTGTAGAGAAAGAGCATGTGCTAGGATGATATCCAATTTATCGGAAAAAGCAAACTTCGTATATTAATTATTGGGCCACTAACGGAGAACTATAGGTGATAAAAATAGAATTCGCGATAATCTTATTCTTTTCATTTTTCTGTTTTGCAAACGCCTTCGCATCAGAACCTGCTATGAAAATACACTCTGTAACGAAGTTAAAAACCATGTCACTTGAAGAAATGTATTTTAAAACTCGTGACAACTTCATCCACAAGTTTGCTAAAACATCTGCTGACAGTATAACGATAGCCAGGAGCTCAAGGAGTTAGAGAATCAATTAAGAGCGATAATAGGACCAATTGACATTGAGGGATTCCCGAAACAGGGAAAAATAAATTTGGAAACACTTTTCCCTGAGGTTGGCTTTGGACAAATCGACGGACTTAGATTTGATTCAGACCGAGAAAATCTCTTTGTCACCAAGGAAACATTGCTTAAGAATTATTTAATTAAGCATCCTAAACTTCCGAAGAATGTACCCGAACTTTCTAAAAATGGTGATTTTTTTAGTTAGTTTTCTATTCGGACGCTGCTGTTAACTTCTATGCTAAAGTGCCAGTCAAAAGGGTAAAAGGGCAAACTTATGCTCATGCATTTCTTGGAATTGCTGCACAGGATATTGGGCCTTTTATACCAAAAGAAATTTATGTCTTAGTTGCCAAGAGAAATAAAATATTTCTTGTCTATGCACCCACGATCATTGAGGTATCTGAGATTCAAGAATGTAAAATGGAGTGGGACAAGTTTGAGAAAAAGAGGTCTGAAGCATTCAATGTTTATCGATCCTCTCAGCTAAAGAACAAAAAGGCAATTAATAACTCTTTTCGATATGAGAAGCAGGGATTCGAAACTTATTATCGATGTTATGGTAGAGAGGTAAAGAACCAAGAGTTCTTCATAGCACTAAAGAGACAGGCTCAAGCGATAGTTGATCGTTTGCAGAAGGAATAAGCTGAGAATGACGAGGCCCAACAATAGCATTCAAACGGACGCGGCGTGTCCGCCGCGCTGCGCGCGTCAGACAACGTGGAGTGGTATCAAGCAAATTTGATTTTGTCCAATCCTGAAAAAACAACTTTCTCTTCCTGCCAGTGAAAACCGATAACGGAAATATTTATTCTTTGCAATTCCTGGGCATAACTATTTACTTTGTCTTCCGGCAAAACCATGACGGGAAGAGGATTTAAAGCGGCGGCTGAAGTCTGCAAAAGTAATTTAGCCGCCGCGGCCAGCACATTTTTTTCTTTTGTATCGGTTAAAACTTCAAAAATATAAGAAATTCTGTTTTCTGAAGGATCAACTGTAAAAAGCTCGCTCTCGGTATCGTTGCCTATTTTTATTTTCTGCCGCTGCAATAAAGCGGCCAGAATGCCTACAACCAGATCATGGTCGCACGCTAAGCTGATTTCATCCTCAGCCAAATTAGGCGCGCTTCCTATTAAATCTTCCCGAAAACTTATTTCCGAAAAATTCATTTCTGTTTGCGTGGAAGGGGCGGCAGTTGATTTCAGTATTTCGATTTTTTTGACAAACTGGGCGGCCTGCAAGGCAAAGCGCGAGGAGTTAAGCGCGCCGATCACTGCTACTTGGCTGATTGAATCCCCATCCTCCATAAATGACCAGACGCCGCGGTAGTTGTGCTCAAAAAGCGATTTGCCGACTCCCTTTTTCCCTCCGCCGATTTTCCCCCGATGAATTACAAAGACATTCCCGCAGGCGTCCTCGGCAAACGCGCCGCCGGTTTTTCGATCTATTTGAGCCCAGGGAAAATTAATTTCGGAAGCTATGGAAAGAACACTGGACGCTCCCGGCTTTCCCACACCAAAGGCATTCCAGTAGCGCACTTCCTTTACGGTGCGGGAAAATTTCCAAATACCGAGGCTTTTCGACCATAAAACTTTTGCGGGAAAACCTGCTCCCTGATGCCCGAGTTTTACTTTTATTTCTTCGTCAATAAAGGATTTAAACTTTTTATTAAATTGTCCGGCATATTTTTTTATGGCCGCTTGTTCTTCTATGACTTTGAGCATAAATTATAATTTCCTGAAACATTATTCCACTTCTAAACATCTGATTTCCGTATCATTTCGAAGTCTCGCATTCGCGGGATTATACGCCACGAAAAATCTTGATTCTAAGATTGCCACGCCGTCTGAAAGACGGCTCGCAATGACATTTTTTAAGATTCCTCACATACGTTCGGAATGACATTATTTATTCATCTTATTGTCAGAGTAATAATATATGAGAAAACGTTACTAATCCAGCCGTTTTTTAAAGCGGCTGATCGCACCGGAAAAAACAAAAATTCCTAAAATAGTCAGGGCCAGATATTGAGGCCACAGGACATGAAGGCCTACTCCCTTGAGAAAAATCCCCCGGAGAATGACCAGAAAAAATCTCAGCGGGTTAAGGTAAGTAAGCCATTGCACAACTTGAGGCATATTGGAAATGGGAAACACAAAACCACTGAGCATAAAAAACGGCAGAATAAAAAAGAAGGAAGTCATCATGGCCTGCTGTTTGGTTGCGGATATTGTCGATATAAAGAGTCCTATGCCCAATGTGCTGAGCAAAAATAAGCCGGTGGCGAAAAACAATAGTAAAATACTGCCGTTTAAAGGTATTTCAAACCAGTAAATGGCAAGAACAATGACGGCCACCATCTGACCCAGAGAAAGAATAATATAGGGAATAGTTTTGCCGAGGATAAATTCATATGATTTTAATGGAGTGACAATCAATTGTTCCATCGTCCCGTCTTCTTTTTCCCTGATGATGGCGATGGAGGTTAGAATAAAAGAAGTAATCATTACCAGAATGGCGACAATTCCGGGAACAAAAAAGTATTGACTGTTAAGGTTGGGATTATACCAGGTTCTGATGCGCGCATCCACTTTGCCATAGCTCATATTCATTGGATAAAGTTCGCGCAGCTCTTCGCGGTTGAACTTATCTAAAACAGACGCGGTGTATGCCACTCTCATGGAAGCCATATTACTCATGGAACCGTCAACAAGAATCTGGATGGGAGCCGTTTGTCCTTTCCTGATAATAGACGCGAAATCATGGTCGATCTTAATGCCCATATCAATTTTTCCCCGTAGCAGCAATTCCGCCATTTGACGTTCATCGGCCACGTTATTTGTTATATGAAAGATGTTGCTGCCGGTAAAGCTGTCGGCAAGTTTATGGCTCTCGTAGGTCTTGGAATTATCCAGAACAGCCACGCGAATATTGCTGATATCATAATTTACGACATAGCCGAAAATGAACATTTGGATAAAGGGGAAAATAAACATCAACACGCGATTTCGCCTGTCGCTGAAAAGCTGAATAAATTCCTTGCGAACCAGTTCTCTGATTCTAAGCCAGCTCATAGGCCTTCCTTTTTTAATAATATGTAGTTGGCGGTCGTCAGTGCTGTAAACATTAAAGCCAGAACCAGCATGCTCGGCCATAAATAGGCGAATCCCACATTCCGCAGATAAATTCCCGATAAAATATCGATAAAATAAGTTGCCGGAACGACTAAAGTCAGCATTTGCAAAAACTTCGGCATATTGATTACCGGAAAAACAAAGTTGGAAAGGAGAAGCGATGGCAGGTAAGTCGTTAAAATGGCTATTTGGTTGGCCATCAATTGTGATTTGGTTACGATGGAAATCAGCATTCCCAGGGATAAAGCGACACTTAAATAAAGAGAAGCGGATACGATCATCAGCCAGAAATTCCCTTTCATAACTATGCCGAATAGTAATTGGCCCAGGAGAATTGCTATCAACACATTAGTCAGCCCGATGAAAAAATAAGGAATAACTTTGCCCAGCAGTAATTCCCCGGCTCTAACCGGCATTGATTTGATGGTTTCCATTGTGCCACCTTCATATTCCCGGGCGATGATGAGCGAGGTCAGAATCGCGCCGACGATCATAATGATGATAGCTATGATTCCCGGAATGATAAAATTACGGCTTTCCAAATCTTCATTGAACCAGATGCGGATGCGTCCGTCCACGGGAGGTTTTATTTCTTCCCTACCCTGCCGGTTAAGAAAACTAAGCAACATCTTTTGATTGTATTGTTCAGTAAAGGAGATAATATAGCCGCGGATGATGTTTCCGAAAGTCGGGTCGCTGCCGTCAATAATAATTTGCAGCGGAGTTTCCCTATCGGCACGGATGCTTTTCATGAAATTGGGCGGGATGACAATTGCTACTTTTGTCCGGTCATGATCGAGATAATCAATGGCATCTTTTGTCTGGGACAGCCCCTGTGAAACATGGAAATAAGTAGAAGCGCCGAACTTGCGGATAAAATCACGACTGAGCTCGGATTTATCGTAATCAACAAATACCGTTTCCACATTATCCACATCAAGACTCAGCGCGTAACCGAAAAGAATAATAAGGAGCAGCGGAATCGCGAATGCCAGATAAAGGCTGCGGTAATCCCTGATTAAATGATAAAATTCTTTACGGACAATGGCTTTGAGTCTTATAAATCTCAAGTATTATCCCTCATCATTAAAGTTATAAAAGCATCATTCAAGTCAGCATCCGGCTTTTCCGGACAGGTGCCGGCGATAATTTCCGCGGGGCTGCCCGATGCAACAATATTACCATCATTGATCATAACGATCCTCTCGCAAAAACGCGCTTCATCCATATAATGGGTCGTCACAAATATCGTCATTCCGCCTTTGGCTAGTTGTTTAATGAAATTCCAGAAATGGCCTCTGGTGACGGGATCAACCCCGGAAGTAGGTTCATCGAGAAAGAGGATTTCTGGTTTATGTAAAAGCGAACAACCCAGCGCGAGTCTCTGGCGCCAGCCAGTCGGTAATTCCCTCGTTTTCCGGTTGCGGACATCCTGCAGGCGCGTCATATCCAAAATCCAATCAATGCGCTGGGGCCATTGTGATTGCGGCACATTGTAGACTCCCAGATAAAAGCGCAAATTTTCGAAGGGCGTTAAATCTTCATAAAGAGAAAATTTTTGCGACATATAGCCGATGGAATGTTTTATTTCTTCCGCATCCGTCATAATGTCGTGCCCGGCAACGAATCCCCCGCCGGACGTGGGTGTGATTATTCCGCAAAGCATGCGAATCGTAGTGGACTTGCCTGAGCCGTTGGCGCCGAGAAATCCGAATATCTCGCCCTTTTTTACGGAAAAGGTAATTTTATTTACCGCGACAAAAACGCCGAATTTTTTTTCCAGATTCGTCACGGAAATGGAATCAGAAGTGGAAGGTATCATGCGCCAGATCTCCATCCACTTCTTTAATGCGTTCAATAATTGCTTCTTCCAGAGTTTTAAAACCGCCGCGAATACTGGCGGGAGTTGCCGTATCCATGAGAATAGAACTATGCATTAATCCCAGACTATCGCAGCGTTCTCCCTCATCCAGATAGGCTGTGGAAACGATAATCGTCATGCCTTCTTTTTTCATATTACCCAATATTTCCCAGAATTCATGCCGTGACACCGGGTCAACGCCGTTGGTCGGCTCATCCAGAATCAGCAATTGCGGTTCGTGTACCAGCACGCAGGCCAATCCCAATTTTTGTTTCATGCCTCCGGAAAGATTACCGGCCAGTCTGTTCACAAAAGGCAGCAAGTTGGAAAATCCCAGATACTTATCTTTGCGCATTTTTCTTTCCTTGCGCGGTATTTCAAAAACATCCATGAAGAAAGTCATATTCTCTTCCACTGTCAAATCCTGATACAGGCCGAACCGCTGCGGCATATAACCGATAATGTTTTTGATTTTTTGCCGCTGGGCAACAACATTGAGTCCGCCAACGAAAATTTCGCCCTGCGTTGGTTTGATCATAGTGGCAATCAGCCTCAGGAGCGTTGATTTGCCGGCGCCGTCGGAACCGACTAAGCCGAAAATATTGCCTTTGTCGACATGGAAAGAAACGTCTTTGACAGCTTCTATAAGATCAAAGCGCAGGGTAACGTTCTTGACTTCCACCATGGGCGATGAATTTTCTGGAGAGGCGACCATCCGGGGCTCCACTATTGCCGTAACCAGGCATCAGCCGGCATTCCCGACTTGAGCTCAAAGTTGGGATTAGCTATGGATACTTTGACCAAATATACCAGCTTTACTCTTTCTTTTTTCGTCTGAATGATTTTCGGAGTAAATTCTCCTTCCGGAGAAACAAAAGAAACCGATCCGGGATAAGTTTTACCGGGGAAAGTATCTACCTTCACATCCACCTTCTGGCCTGGCCTGACTTTGCCGATCTCCGTTTCATCCACAAATATTTTCAGATCAACACGGGCAAGATCGGAAATAGTAATGACTTCTCTTCCGGGATTTACAGTTTCGCCTGGTTCAACATTGCGGCTGGTTATTACGCCATCCATGGGCGATTTTAATTGCGTATAATCCAACTGAATGGATGCTTGATTTACTGACGCGTTAATCGAATTAATTTGCGCAGAGGCGACTTCGATATCTTGTTTGGCGGCGTCTATTCTGGTTAAATTACCCTGCGCCAGTTTCAGCATGGATTCACTTTCGGTAAGTCTCGATTGGGACACTTCGTAGGCTAGTTTCACGCTATCGCGCTCTTTCTCTGTGATCACACCTTTACTGAATAACTCTTCAAAACGATTGTAATTCTTTTCAGCATCTTTTAAAGTATCTCTGGCGCTATTCACGGCCGCTTTTGCTCTGGCCACTTCCGAGGGCAGCGTTTTCTTGTCTATATCCAGCACTGTTTCCAGTTGCTGCTTTGTTCTCTGCGCCCGATCCAGGTTTGCTTTGGCTTGATCATAACGTGATTCAAATTCCGCGCGGTCCAGTTCAGCGATAATCTGGTTTTTAGCAACAGATTGCCCTTCCTGAACGTTGACTTTAACAACACGCCCGGGAACCTGGAAAGACAAATTCGCCTGTGTTGTTTCTATTGTGCCGGAATAAAATAGTCCTTTTTCGTGATTATTTTTCTGACCGAAATAAACCAGTAATCCGACGGTCACAAAGAGAATTATAAAAACAATAATAATTATTCTTTTTTTCAACGCTCAAACCTCCGTTTTACATTTTAGTCCGCAGCACTCAGCCTGCTATTTATCAGAATTGCGCCACCTTATACCATTCCTAAATCAAAGATGATATTGAGGCGGCAGTGAAACTCGAATTACAGTTACGCAGTAAACCGTAATTCGTCAGTTGAACTGTCCCTCTTCAGTGGGGCTAGGCGGAGGCGACGAGGCGTATTGTATATACGTTGAGGAAGCCGACAACGACGCCAACAAAAATAGCGCTTTGATTTAGAATTGGTATTATTGATCATCGCTTTATCGCCTTCAGTACCAGCTTTGCCACTTCCTCCCCCAAACTCCCCTTTAATTTTTTATCACGGGCTTTAATCTCGGCAGGCAGCCAGGACTGCCTGTCTTTAATCGGCAGGGCCTTTTTATAAAAAAGAATTGTTCCCACAATCATCATATGGATGAGGAATGGACCCACCTCCACAAAGATTCCTTTCTTTCTTCCTTCTTCCAGAATACCAGCAAGAATCGTCAGGACAGCGACAATATCTTCAACTACAACGAGGGGCAGATGGGCGCCGTCTGCTGCCACCTCCCGCATCATAATCGAAGGCAATTCGGGATTTTTATCCACATTAGCGGCAATGCAGTTTATATAAACCTTGAGCTTTTCTTCCGGTTGATCAACTTTAGCCACAGCATGGGCAATACCCTGAGCCGCATTACCAATAACCTGATGGATCACATTGGCGAAGAGAGTATCTTTGTCGCCGATTTGATAATAGAGAGTTGCTTTATTCACACCGGCACGCTCGGCGATTTCATCAACATGCGCTCCGTTGTAACCATTTTCAGCAAATACGGCGCGCGCCGCCGTTAAAATTTTCTCGGCGGTCTTGCCTGGTTTTTCTATATCAATTACTTTTTTAATCAAAAGCTTTACCAATATTTTTTTATAATCGCGCTAATTTGTCTTCATGCCCTCTCGTCACCTCGCGTGACCCCTAGTGACCTTAGGTTATTCAGATAATTAGGTGATCAGGTTATGCAGGCAAGAATCCACTCATACACCGGCTTCGTAAAATACCCCAACGGGCACAGCGATCCTCAGAGGCAAAGCGCGCAAATCCTGAGGCGTGAGACCGCCGTGGCGCATCCGGCATACGCCGGATAAACTCCGCATATGCGAAGCCCGGCGGATGACGGGAGTTTTTTACGACGTCGGAATTTAACTGATCAGTTTAACCATACGTTTAAATATTATGAGGAATATGTCAAGATATTTTTGTTGTTGAAACTCCAATTTAATGACACTCGCTAAGATCAAATGAAATGAAGATCGAAGCGCAAGTGGAATTATCCCACATGCGAAGCCATGTGGGACTTTACAGTTAGCGAATTCTCCTTCGCTTTGTAGGGTACAATTTTCCAAATCTTGCTTTTGGGTTTATACCGGTGATTATATTGGCATCTATCTTGTCATTCCCCGACTGGGAACCCCGGAGGATAACCTGAATAACCTGAAGGTCACATGGGGTAACTAGGATTCACGCAAGGTCACACGTGCTGGGTAATCGGGCAATCCAGTTCTTTTTATCACTTAATAATCCAGTTTATCAGTATTAAATAAAATATGAAATTTAGAAAAGGTCAAAGATAGACTTGACCCCTTTATTTACTGATCGGGCACCTCTTCAGCTTCGCATCATACAATGCAGCGTCCGCCTGCCTCAGGATATCACCAAGGTTGTTTCTCCCCTCCTTTGCTATTTCCAGACCAAAGCTGAAACCAACCGGCAATCCATTGTTCCGGGCCCAGTCTCTGAACTCACACTGAAGCTTCAGCACCACCGACTCCGCATCCTTGAGAAAAGCGTTTGTGAGAATCATGACAAACTCATCACCCCCGTACCTCGCAATGATATCGGACTTCCTGAATCTCGATTGCGCCATGTCGGAAAAATGCTTGAGAACTTTGTCACCCATTTCATGTCCGAACTGATCGTTGACGGCTTTGAAATTGTCAAGATCGGCGAATATAAATACGAGGGGAATAGGTGCCCGCTCGTTGAGGCACAATAGATATTCCGCGGTCCTCAAAAACGCCCGTCTGTTCAGTATCCCGGTGAGAGTGTCGTGTTCGCTGGCTCTGATCGCTCCGCTCCTCATCACTTCAAGACGCCGCACAAGAAGATATGAATAGTACACGCCGACAACAATCAAAAACACATAAAAGTACAGATTATAGGGAGGCCAATCCCCGAAAATGACGGAATGAGTAACAAGCGCGGCTGCACCGAAGATGAATGCCCCGATCATCTATTCAACAACCACATAGAGACCATGCCGGATTCCATTGCCGAGCACGGCAATCAGGAACAGCAGCAGCATGGGAGGTATGACGAAGGGGTCAGTGAAAACCCCAATGGCCGCTCCCATTATGTCCACCCATGAGGCTAGACGAATCATGATATTTTTAACGCCATACCTCTGGTAATACCACCACCCGAAGAAATGAAAAATAAAAAAGGAAAGAATAACCAGATTGATCTGGGTTGTGGTTAAAATAAGCAGTGGAATTGGAAGATAATTAAAATATACCGCCGCCGTGGTTCCCAGCAGCATGCGGATGAAAAACTGCAGGCTCGGCATGTATATTTCGGGAACTAATGCATCAACGGCTGTGGGAATCTGGTTTTCCTTTTTCTCCTGCACGGTGATATCCTTTGAATACCTGACCCCGGCATGAACTGCTTATGCGGCAATTGATTCCTATGGGATCTCTTCATGCCGTCTTAAAGGAACAGGCACTTTTATATACTTACTACCTGCTCATTCAAATTGATAAGACATCACTCCCTGTGATGTGTAAAATAATGAGAACGGTCTTTTATGTCAATTACTATTTATCACAGGGAATCCTGGCCACAAAATGTGGAGTATGGTGCAGATGTTTGTTGTCGGTGAATTGTGTTTATTACGGAGTTGAGCCCCCTGCGGTAGGAGCCGGAGGCTCCCTATAATAACGCGACCTTCCGCGATTTACGGCGCTTTTCTCCCTTGGATGAAGACGGGGGATTCCAAGTCGCGGGATTGAAGTCTTGTTTTTTTGTCGAGGTTTACGATTTGTTTAGTACGGAAGAATGCAGCAATCGAATAACCTGATTTTAGACTTTTGAATTTTGCGCCGAATGACAAGGAATGAGGCAATTTGTTTGACATAAAGATATTCCTTGTTATTTAGCTGATATGCGTGTAGATAGCTCCCCGTGATAGCGATAGTTAGTTACCTTCCCAACTTTTTTCCCTTGGAAACTTCGGCAGGAAAATCCAGCTAATCGTAATAGAATCCAACTATAGTGCCATGAATGCATGCGCTCTTTGACGATGCTGTCAGGTACAATAAAGCGGCGTGAATTGAAAAGCTGCAATGATTAGAAATGGGTTCAAATGTCACCAATACTGAAAATGAAGGAAAGAAGGAAAAAGAAAAAATGAGTTTTGAGAAGTTCGAGTTACATGCGAAAATATTTGCCGGCGTGCAGGCGCAAGGCTACAAAGTGCCGACACCAATTCAATTAGAATCAATCCCGCCGATTATGGAAGGCCGCGATGTTATGGGGCTTGCCCAAACCGGAACCGGAAAAACAGCAGCTTTTGTGCTGCCGATTTTGCAACGTCTTATGCAGGGGCCACGCGGCCATATCCGCGCCCTGATCATAGCGCCAACGCGGGAGTTGAGCGAACAGACCAACAAAGCCATAGGCCTTTTGGGACGCAGGGCGCAAATCCACAGCGCTTCCATCTATGGCGGAGTGGGTATTGGCGGCCAGATAGCAAGGCTCCGTGACAAAGTTGATATCGTCTCCGCGTGTCCCGGCCGCCTGCTTGACCATATCCAACGCAATACTATTGATTTGTCCCATGTAGAGGTACTGGTACTGGATGAGGCGGATCATATGTTTGATATGGGCTTTCTGCCGGATGTCCGAAAAATAGTGAAACATCTTCCCAAACAGCGTCAAACGTTGCTTTTCTCCGCGACGATGCCCAACGATATAAAAAGCCTGGCTAATGATCTTCTGCTAAATCCGGTCAATATTGAAATCGGCCACGCAGCGCCGGTAGAAACGGTTATACATAAATTTTATCCGGTACAAATGAGTTCTAAAACAGAGCTGCTGAAAAATATTCTTGATAATACAGAAACTGATTCCGTTCTCGTCTTTACCCGGACAAAATCGCGCGCGAAAAGTGTTGCCCAGCAGTTGGACAAATCGGGATATAAAGTTACATCACTGCATGGAAATTTATCGCAGCAGAAACGTCAGCAATCTCTTGACGGCTTCCGCGACGGCCGTTATGAAATTATGGTAGCGACAGATATCGCCGCCCGCGGCATTGATGTGACAAGAATTTCCCATGTTATTAATTATGATATGCCGTCGACTGCGGATGCCTATACTCATCGCATCGGCAGGACAGGGCGCGCCTCCAAAATCGGCGATGCTTTTACTTTTGTAACAGCCGATGATGCCGGACTCGCTCATTCCCTGAAAAGAGTGCTTGGAGAAAAACTCCAATACAGCAGTGTTGATGGATTAACCATTGGAATGCCGTCAGATAAGGCCCCTGCTCATAGCAATCGAGGCGCGAACGAAATGAAGTTCAATGGAGGCAGAAAGCTTTTTTCTACCCGGCCGCAAACAAAAAGAAGGCCGACGCAACGTTCCTTCGATAATAGCAATCGGTCTTTATGGTCGCCCAGATCGCCAATGGCAGTTTAATTATACCATGTCGCATTCTTTGGCTAACTTTGTTGGCATCGTCGTTGGATTCCTCAACATATCAATAATACGCCTGCGGAGCCTCCTCCTTGCCGCCGCGTTATCCTTTGAATGCAACTCAGTATTACAATTATAAATGGCGTTTTCGCCATGTTGGTGAAAACTCCCGGTAGTGAACCTCAGCGAATGCTGGGCATAACATAGAAATCAGCCGGAGCGTAGCGATCTACTGGATTTACTTTATTAGCTTTTCATTGCATTTAGAACCTGTTCATAATTAGGGACTAACTTACCTTCTTGAAGATCGCTAATCTTTTGCTTTAACGCATTAAATTCTTCAAGAGACAATAGGCCATCTCTATATAGTATTCTTATAAATTCATCTACGGGCTTATCTCTTTTAAATGAATTTGCGTCGAAGCAAGCTGCCACAATATTTCGGTATGAGTTATCGCCACCATTTGACCTTGGAGAAACATGATCAATATAGCAATTTTTGTCAGATATTATTTTCCCAGTGTAAAAACAGCGATAGCCTTCTCTCGCTCAAGAAGCGTAATTAGTAGCCGTTTGTCGTTATAGAAATCTAAACTTTCGAGATCGACTTCTTCTTTTTTTACATCTGGCTCTTTGATTGTCGTAATTTCACTTGGCAACAATATTTCGACTAGCATTCCCTTATTTGACCGCTCAACGATTTTTATACACCTTTTCTTTTCCAAAGATTTGAGTTTATCGGATCGATTTTTCCAACTTGGTTTCTTTGAATTATCACCTGACCCAAATCCAATTTCAGCACTTCTAGTGATAAATAGAGTGTCCTTCTTTCCCGATAGATAAGTATGCCGAAAAAGGTAATGGTAAATGGCCTGTTCGTAGCTGTCCAATATAGGAACGAGCCTGTCTTGTATTTCTATCAATAATTCTTGGAGTTCATTCATAGTTCTTCACAGTTAACATTTAATATACCAAGTTAGTATTTTCCGATTTTCTTCATATTCATACTTTATTTAAGCAAGTCGGAAAAGATCCGGTCATTTGACGGTTCCGGCCTTTTTCCTCAGCGATTCTATCTGCCGATCTTTTTCCTGCCACAACTGCTGTACCCATTTATGCATGGCATCGCGAAAAACCGGATCGCTTTCATAATTGCCGTGCAAAAACTGTTGCGGAATTTCTATAGTCCGGACACGCACAATTATACGTTTGACTTTCCCGCAGAGAAACTCCCAGAAGGTTGGAACGCCGTCCGGATAGACGATGGTAATATCCAGCAAGGAATTAAACTTATCGCCTAGCACGTTCAGCGCCAACGCGAGGCCACCGGATTTCGGACGCAGGAGAAACTTATATTCACTATTTTGCCGGGCGTGCTTTGCTTTGGTAAAGCGTGTGCCTTCGAGAAAATTCATAACGCTGGTGGGAATATATGCAAACTTCTCACAGGCCCGGCGCGTTGTTTCAAAATCCTTGCCTTTTTGTTCGGGATGCTTTTTCAAATATTCAAAGCCGTGGCGATGTAAGAAAGGAAAATCCAGTGCCCACCAGGCAAGACCCATTATCGGCACTCGAATAAGTTCACTTTTCAGGAAAAATTTCAGCAAGGGAATGCGGCGATTTAACAGATGCTGCATAACTAATATATCAACCCAGGATTGATGATTACTGACGACCAGATACCAGCCATTATAATTCAAGCCCTCAAATCCTTGCACATCCCACCGGGTTTTTTGGGTCAGGCACATCCACCCACTGTTGCAGGCAATCCAATTTTCCGCAATCCGGTGAATAATCCAGTTGAACCCCCGGCGTAATTGCGGCAGCGGTAAAAGAAATTTCAGAATGGCGAACACGAACAACAGCGACGTCCATATCAATACATTCACGACCAAAAGCAACCCGGCGATGACTCCCAATAAACTGGATGGTAAAAAATTCAGCATAATGATATTCCTAAACTCCCCGGAAATATTTATATTAAATTGTCTTTATTAGACTAACATCAGTGACTAAAAATTTATTTTTGACTATAAAAAAAGGGCTCTTACAAGTCAAGAACATTATTGACTTACTAGAGTATAAACACATAGCGCCTCTTCATAGCGACCTCATTAAAGTTTTGAATACCAAACGGTATAAATTGTTTTTAAAGAAATAACTGGTTTAAATACAAGTTTTTTGTTATGATTCTCTTTAAGAAAGAATATTTTTAACCATCCCTAAGTAAAAATTGGTTGTGTTCAAAACTGCTATAAATCATATAATTCAGTTCAAAACCATAACCCAAAAGGACTAAAGAAAATGAAAAAAGATCATTTAAGGAATATTGCCATTATTTCCCATGTCGATCATGGCAAAACTACGCTGCTTAATGCCTTGTTAAAACAGACGGGAGTTTTTCGTTCCAATCAGGTTGTAGAGGATCGCGTTATGGATTCGATGGACCTGGAAAAAGAGCGTGGAATCACCATCACGGCGAAAAATACCGCGGTGGAGTACAACGGGGTAAAAATTAATATCGTTGATACGCCCGGCCATGCCGATTTCGGCGGTGAAGTGGAACGCAGCCTCAATATGGTTGATGGCGCAATCCTCCTGGTTGATGCCAGTGAAGGACCGTTGCCGCAAACAAGATTTGTTTTAAAAAAAGCTTTGGCACTGCGTCTGCCAATAATTTTAGTCATCAATAAAATTGATCGAAAAGATGCCCGTATTGACGAAGTGATCAATGATTCCTACGATCTTTTCATCGATTTAGACGCGGAAGAAAAACAAATTGAATTCCCCATCCTCTACACCAATGCCAAAACAGGAGTCAGCCATAAAAAATTAGGCGATGACAGCACCGACTTGCAGCCATTACTCCAGACAATCATTGAGCATGTACCGGCCCCGCAGGGAGATGATGACGCCATTACACAGTTTCTGATTACTAATTTGGATTATGATCCTTATGTTGGACAAATTGCTATTGGTCGTCTGCAAAACGGCAAATTGGAAATGAACACCAATTACAGCCTTTGTTCCCAGGATAAAATAATTCCCGGCGTCAAACTAAGCGCTCTTTATACTTTTTATGGTCTGGCAAAAAAACCGGTGACTATCGCTGAGTCCGGAGATATTATTGCTCTGTCCGGAGTGGAAAATGTCACTATCGGCGATACAATTTCTTCTTTTATATCTCCGTATCCGCTGCCCCGTTTGCTGGTCGATGAGCCAACCATATCCATGATATTTTATGTCAACGACGGTCCCTTCGCCGGCAACGAAGGTAAATTTCTCACTTCACGCCATTTGCTGGAGAGGCTGGAAAAAGAATCTCTGAAAAATGTTGCCATCAAAATAAAGAAATTGGGAAAAACCAACTCCTTTGAAGTTTGCGGGCGCGGTGAATTGCAAATGGCAGTATTAATTGAAACCATGCGCCGCGAAGGCTATGAATTAATGGTTTCCCGCCCGCAGGTCATCACCAAAGAACAAAACGGCAAAACTGTGGAGCCGGTGGAAAGATTATTTCTGGATATACCGGAAGAATTTGTCGGAAAAATTACAGAAAAATTGGCTATTCGCAAGGGACGATTAGAGAGCCTTGTGAATAAAGGCAGCGGCAGAGTCAGTATGGAGTTTCTCATCCCGTCCAGAGGTTTAATCGGCTTTCGCAGCCAGTTCTTGACGGACACCAAAGGCGGCGGAGTAATGAATTCTCTGTTGGAAAGTTATGCTCCCTGGTTTGGACCGATTCCTCAACGCATGAGTGGTGTGTTAGTGGCTGACCGTCCCGGACGGATCACGTCTTACGCTAGCTTTGCCATGGAAGACCGTGGCGAAATGATCGTGGAAGTCGGCACGGAGGTTTACGGGGGAATGATAGTGGGAGAGCGCAACCGTACAGGCGATATGGATGTTAATATCACTAAAGAAAAGAAACTGACGAATATGCGGGCATCCACATCCGATGCCACAATAATTCTACGGCTGCCGCGTGTTCTGTCTCTGGATCAGGCCATCGAATTTATCTCTGAGAATGAACTGGTGGAAGTAACTCCCCAAAGTGTGCGCCTGCGAAAAATGGAACTGGACGCGATAAAACGTCTGCAGAAAAGCCGTAAAGAAGAATAAATAAAATCATGAAACTTTCACGACTGTTCCGTGCGCTATGCGTCGTTATGCATTTAAATATAAAAAATTAGGCTTTGTAAAAAAGACCAGAGGCAAGGCGCGCAAGGCATGAGGAGTGAGACGTACTTTAAGCGTACGCCGCAACGACGAATAACGCAACGCAGCATATGGGTTTTTTACAAAGTCGATAATATATGATTAGCGAAATTCAAAAAAACTTTTACCGTATCACTTTGCGTATGCCTTATCGTTTAAAGCACGTGCATGCTTATCTTCTCGCTCAGGATAAGGAGTTGGCGCTTTTTGATACCGGCCTCAATATGCCCGGCGCTTATGAAACGCTGGAGAAGGATTTGGCAAGCCTGGGCTTCAGCATTATTGATATCAGACATATTTTTTTAACTTATGTGCATACCGATCACTGCAGTATGGCTGGTTTGCTGCAAAAAAAACAGGCGCGAAAATTTATCTTTCCGCCGCGGCTTTCGAAGAATATCAACATTTTCGTCAGGCGGATTCAGCAGTAAAGCAGTTAAAGAAATTCTATGCGCGCCAAGGTATGTCTCTTCCGCAAATCGATATGGTAATCGAAGAATATGAAGATATACGCGGCATCATTACCGAATTTAATGCCGATAATTATTTGCAGAACAGCGAATTTCGTGAATTCGGCGATTGGAAATTTGAAGTCATTTTCACTCCCGGACACGCCGCCGGACATGTTTGTTTTTTCTTCCGAAAGGAAAGTTTCTTGCTGGCCGGTGATCATATTCTGCCTTATATAGCGCCTATCCTGAGTCCCAATATATTTGACGATAATTTTCGCCCGTTGGCAACTTATCTGGATTCCTTAAGTTATATAAAGAAATTGCCTATTGCCACAATATATCCGGGACATGGCAACGCGTTCATCGATTTGAAGGAAAGATTAGAAGAAATACGCCGGCATCACGAAAAAAGAAAAAAGATGGTCTTTGATCATCTGAACGTGAAGCCCAAGACAACTTATGCTATCTCTCACGAAATGTTTGGCTCTGAGCTTTCCGATTTCGATAAATTTTTGGCGTTGAATGAAACCCTTACCTATTTGAAGGAACTCCAATTTGAAGGCGCCATCAAAGAAGGTATGGCCGGTAATGTTTTGGTTTACACAAGGATAGAAAACACGGGATAATTGTTGACAGATGTTTTATTATAGTTAATAAATGCGCGTTAATTAAATTGCACTTTTTGGGAATAGTATATTTTGAGTAAACATTTACAAAAAGAAATTGATCGCCGCCGCACATTCGGCATTATCAGCCATCCTGATGCGGGCAAGACCACTCTAACTGAAAAGCTTTTGCTTTTCGGCGGAGCCATCCAGCTTGCCGGGGCAATCAAAGCCCGTAAAGCGTCAAAGCACGCCTTGAGCGACTGGATGGCCATCGAGAAAGACCGCGGCATTTCCGTTACCTCGTCGGTCATGAATTTCGAATACGCTGATTGCGAAATAAATCTTTTGGACACGCCCGGCCATCAGGACTTTTCGGAGGATACCTACCGCGTATTGACCGCAGTGGATAGCGCGCTCATGGTTATCGACGGTTCCAAAGGCGTCGAGACGCAAACGCAGAAGCTCATGGAAGTATGCCGCTTACGCAACACGCCGATCATCACTTTTATTAATAAGATGGATCGTGATTCTCTGGCGCCACTAGACATCCTGGCGGATATTGAAGACAAACTGCAAATCGAGTGTTCGCCGCTATCCTGGCCTATCGGCATGGGCAAACGTTTCAAAGGCGTTTACAATCTTTACGATAAAAAATTGCATCTGTTTACACCCGGCAAAGCGCGGCGTTCGGAAGGCGGAGTTGTGATTAACGATTTATCTGATCCCTTACTTGATGAATTATTGGAGAGCCAGGCTAATGAACTCCGGGACGAAATCGCCTTGTTGGAAGGCGCGGCTAATCCTTTTGATTTGAAAGAATACTTAAAAGCCGGCCAGACGCCGGTTTTCTTCGGCAGCGCCATCAATAACTTCGGCGTCAAGGAATTGCTGGATGCTTTCGTGGAAATAGCACCCCCACCTGTCGCACGTCCCACAACAACCAGAATAGTCAGCCCGGAAGAAGATGATTTTTCCGGCTTTGTATTCAAAATACAAGCCAACATGGACCCGGCGCATCGCGATCGCATCGCGTTTATGCGGATTTGTTCCGGACAATTCCAGCGCGGTATGCATGTAATCCATCACCGTATCGGCAAAGAAATTTCTTTATCTAATGCCACAATTTTTATGGCGCAGGACCGCACAAATGTTGAAGAAGCCTATCCGGGCGACATTATCGGCATCCATAATCACGGAACAATTAAAATCGGTGATACCTTCACCCAGAAAGAACCTCTCAAGTTTACCGGCATTCCCCATTTTGCCCCGGAGCATTTCTGCCGCGTGCGCTTAAAAGATCCTCTGAGAATAAAACACCTGCAAAAGGGACTTACTCAGCTCTCCGAAGAAGGCGCTATTCAGGTTTTTAAACCATTGTGGGGTTCGGATAATATCCTTGGCGCCGTCGGTGTCCTGCAATTTGACGTAACCATGTCGCGGCTAAAAAACGAGTACAGCGTTTATGCCGACTACGAAAAAACCGATTATGCAGCAGCCCGCTGGGTTACTTGTGACGACGCCAAAATAATGGAAGATTTCCAAAAGAAAAATTCGACTAACCTTGCTTTAGACACCGAAGGAAACCTTGTTTATCTGGCTCTTAGTGAATGGCGTCTGTCACACACCATGGAAGAATGGCCGCGGATACAATTCCATAAAACGATGGAAAAAAGCTAATTGCCTCGCCAAAATTGACGGAAAAGGGCACAGGAAATAAAATAATTGTAGTAATTAAATCTAAGCTTTCACCTGCAACTCCTCATCCTCATGGAATTAATAAAATTGAAGATTACCGGTTGAAAGAATCAATAGAAAGGCAGAGCCATTTCTGACCCTGCCCATTCTTCGATTGCAGTATGAACCAGAGAGATCCAGTTAATGCCATCGCCAGTAGAATCCATTATAATGAATCTTCATCTTTTCTCCTTCAGGAAAATTAGATACGCCTTCGCTGTTTCCTCAGGCTTCTCGACCATGGGGGAATGCCCAGTATCCTTCATAATGACCGTCTTGGAAGTCTTCAGTTTCTTTTCTAGGAACGCAACGCCACCTATGTCAATAATTTTATCCTGATCACCCCATATAATTAGGACAGGGGCCTGAATCAATGGTAGGACTGGAGCTAAAGAAAATTGAAATAACTGCATGTCGTTCCATATTTTCTTGTTGAACTCCTGATGGGCGATCCAATCTGCGGCGAAGATTTTCTTGAAAGGTGTAATGGCTGCAGGTATCTTTACGTAAACCAACGCCAGAAGCTTATCGAAATCTTCGGTGTTACTGGCCAGTAACAGATTATTGCCCTTCTCCATTTGAATAACGAACTCGCTCTTCTTCTGAGATGGAGCTCCGGATGTGTCTAACAGGGTAAGAGTCAGGACCTTCTCTGGGTGTTTTGCTCCGTAAGTTGCAGTAATAGCGCCTCCCATTGAATTTCCTGCCATGTGGAATTTATCGAGTTTGAGCACATCAACAAATCGATCGATGCGCACCATCTGATTCTCAACACTATAATTATCCGTCGGCACCTGTGAGCTTTCACCGAAACCAGGGACGTCGGGTATAACTAGGTGGTAGCCTTTCAAGTATTTGGCAAAGGCTGTCCAGAAATCCTTGTTGCAGCCGAATCCATGAAGGAGTATGACTGTTTCCCCTTTTCCTCCTTCCAAATAGACTATCTTATGATCGTCGACTTGGACCTCCTTCTTGACTAGATCAGCGGAACGCCGCTGAGCATTAACCCCCAAATTGAACACAGATTTTGGGAAAAAGACGTACAATAATACCATAATTAAAACGATGGCAACGATAACGAGCAATCCATACTTAAAGAATTTTTTTATTTTATTCCCTTCCGCCATTGTGGCTTGGTTTGAGTCCAACACACAGATAATGGAGTGTACCCTAAATCAATTTTTAAATACAAAACCCTGCATCTTTTCAGAAACAGGGTTTCAATAATCTCTCCATGGTATCACCTTTACAAAAAAGGGTTCAGATTAGTTGGCTTCAGGGCTTTCTCCCTTTGCACAGGATCAAGGGGGAATAGGTAAACCGCCGGGGACTATGGAAGAACTCCCGGAAATCCACAAGAAACTGCTGGTATCCGCCGGAGTATGTCTCGAAAAGGTCCGTCAGAAGCGGCGCCGTCACTTCAATTTTTCTTGTCCAGTTGTAACTGTCTACCTTCCGACTCTTTCCATAAATCACATGATGGCCCATCACTTTGACCTCGATGTCTTCAAAACCTAGATCGAAGAGATAGGAGTAGAGTTTACGACCGGCGTACGCATCGAAATTGTAGCTTTCTTCCAAATGACGAGAAAGTTCGGGAAGGATCTTCACCATCGGCGCAGGCAGTTCATAGTGGTTGAGGGCATTGTGATCTAGATCAACCAAGCATAATAAACCACCTGAATGCAGACTGTCCGCAACATTTTTGACGATATCCCGACTTTCCTGACGGAAATATTCCAGGACGAATCGGACCCAAACGGCATCAAATTTACCGAATCGACTTAAAGGCTTCGTTAGGTTGTGAACGACGAATTCGATCCCCACTTTGTCGCCATAATGTTTCTGCGCATAGGCGATCCGTTCCGGCGAAGCATCAAGCCCGACGCTCGACCCACCTGGCTGAATCATCTCGTGGAGAATCGCAGTCGTTTTTCCCGGACCGCAACCCAGATCAAGGAGGCGCTGACCCGGTTTGATCCCACACCATCGGGCCTGTCGGCGTAAATCTTTAGGATCTGTCTTTTTCTCAAGGCGATAAGCCTCCTCTTCATTCTCCATGATGTAAATATCAAGCGCGTTTTCCAAGGTCGTTTCCTGTATCTTGTTTATACGTTGATCTTAAACGCATTGCCGGTTATTGTCAAACATTAATAACGAGTGTAACAATACTTGGTTAGTGTTTGATAAATTTCTCAAGATAAGTCAATGACCACCGCCAGAGGCGGTGGCTTGTATTTAGTACCTGAACGGTACCATGGGTTTCTACTTATTTAATCGAACAAACCTTTCTGAACCTGTTCAACTTCCTTTTCTTTCTTCTCCTGCCATTTCACATACTTTCTTATTTTGTCCTCATCTGCTTCGCATATTCCACTATTTCATCTCTGAATATACGATGTCGATACTTAGGACACATCACTATGTGGTATTTGCATTCGTATAGCGTGTGTGATAGCTTCTCGAATCTACTTTTCATTTGTACCTCCCTACCATTGGCACCTTTCAGGAGGGAGGTACATTATAACAACTTGAACGGTTTAACCTTCTTATTGTACCACTACCAGAGGTAGTGGTTTATGCCGATTAATAAATTAAGCTTGTGGATGAGGCTGAAGTTGAACTGGCTTAAACAAAGCCTTCTAGTTTTAATTTGTTGTTTAAATCGCTCTTTTTATTTCGTGATATTTTAGTTTTCCAATAATCGCTATTGGTCTTTGGAACATGCCCGCATTTGGGACATCCGTGCCAGAAACAACCATATATAAAAACCGCTAAATTTTGTTTATGAAATAAGAAATCTGCATTGCCAATGACTCCTTTAGGATGTAATTATCATCCTTTTATTCCTCTCCCTACAAGCATGAGCCTGAACCTTACTTCTGTGGTTTTTGTTTCCTTTGGCTTTTATTGCATTCATCGTATCAGAGCGAACTTGTGGGACGTTCAAGAACTTGCCGTTTGTTAATTTTTTACGAAGAATCTTTTTCATGATTGATGCCCCGGGCACTGTTAATTGGGGAGCTTCTGGTATAAACAGTTCTGGCAGCATCGTAGGAACTTACAACTTGACTGCACCACCGGGGACTCACCACGGCTTCTTCGACCAGGGGGCAATTTCACTCTGATTGATGCCCCAGGAGGCATCGACGGTACTGACGTCTCCGGGATTAACAACCTCGGTGATATCGTGGGATATTACGTTGATGCCAATAATACACGCCATGGTTTTTTGACAGCAGTCCCCGAACCCGCCACGATGCTTCTCCCTGGTCTTGGGCTTGTAGGATTGGCAGGGGTGCGTAGAAAATTCAAAAGCTAAACCATCAACAGAGTTAAAACACACGGCATGGTCGATTGGCTCTGCCTTTTTTATTGATTACCAATCGTAATCTTTAATTCAAAGCAATCTTAAGATTTTTAGCATTACAGGAAGAAGTTGATACCTCAGATTTATTCAACAAAGTATAATAATAAGTTCTGCGAAAAAGACCAATTCTAAAATTGGTCTTTAGAATTTTCTGATTCCCCGATGTTATCTTTTTAAATTGATACTGCTTCTAAATCAAAGATGATATCGAGGCAACGAGGAGGAGGCAACGCAGGCGTATAACCTAAAGGTCACACGTATGAAAATACGTTTAGGAAGCCGCCGATGCGGCCAACAAAGATAGCGCTTTTATTTAGAGGTGGTATAAAATATTAATTGAAGTTTTCATCAATTTAACGTAACTGGTTTTCAAATTATATTGAAGTAAGCAATGATCCGAAAAAAGGGAGGCCGTTTAGCTTGCAATTTCCGTTGTTTTTCGGGGCATACGAAAATCACGGGTACCTATGGTACCCTCCGCCTTTGGCGGGATAGTTTCCAATAGCCTTTGGCTATTGGAAAATTCGGCTAAAAAACTTCAATGCGCCTATAGTGACCTTTAGGTTATGCGTTTCACTTTTTAAATTTGAGTCTCACTAATAAAGCCCACATATTAAGGAGGAGACAACTCATGAGTAACGCTAACGGAACCAAAATAGCGGACATTAAAATAAATACCGATAACCTTTACAGGGAAGAGTCCTTCACTGACCTGACGTTTGCCACAATTAGGCGCCTCACACCCATCAAGATTGATGGCTCGATTGACGAAAGCCGCGAAGCAATTTTTACCGGAATTACCCAGCTTATGTCACCCAATGGACCGATTCCGGTTCAGTGCATCATTGAAGGGGCAAAGACTCTCAGCGAAGCGGCGGCCAAATTACCCGATGCCATTGAAAAAACGGTTCAGGCGATGATTGCCGAAGCCAAGGAAATGGAACGTCAGGAATCGTCCAGGATAGTTGTTCCCTGAAAATAGGAATCAGGAATCCAAGTGAATTCTGTTAACCAGCGACAGCACCTTTTTAAAATAGGCGCTGTCGCTAATTTATAATTGGAATTATTTCAGTCTTTTATCCATGCCCGGGAAACCGCAATCCGGTTCGTAGCAGGTAACACTCAGAAAGGCGCATTTCTTCTGGCAGGAAGGACAAATTTCTGGTGGGTTAATTACAACAATAGTATTGCCGCAATTACTGCATTTCCATGTATTTTCAGGTGGTGCTGGCTTTTGTTCTGTCATAGTCTATTTCTCCTTTCTTGATCCCGCCTTAAATTTATCACAAAAACATCTCCAAAAGGAAATCTTTCTGCACATCAAATATTCTTGATATTAATCTTTTCTTTTGGTAACCAGATACACTACTTATTTTTCAGGGGAAATCATGGGAAAAAACACAAAGAAAAATGATCTGGCGGGATTAACTCTGCTGGGCAAACCGGCCAAACCGGTGCGCAAGCTGGAGACATTTCCCAATCACAATGACAAGCGCGATTATGTAATTACCTTGCAAACTGAAGAATTTACCTGTGTTTGCCCCAAGACTGGCCAGCCTGATTTCGCCAAAATCAAAATTCAATACATACCGGACAAAAAAATTATCGAGTCCAAATCATTAAAATTGTATTTATGGTCTTTCCGCAATGAAGGCGTTTTCCACGAACACGTTACCAATATAATTCTTGATGATCTGATAGCCGCGCTCCAGCCGCGCTGGTGCAAAGTAAGCGCGGAATTTACCGCGCGCGGCGGCATTAGGATAACTGTCGATGCGGAATATAAAAAATAACTCTATTGTCATTCCCGCGTAGGCGGGAATCCAGTGTTTTTATAAATAGGATATTAGGCCACAAATCTTGCGGCATTTCTAATGTTAGCAAAGATACATATAGACAATGTTATGCCCTCAAGGGAAAACGATGCCAGTAGCTGATCGTGTCATAGAATGCATAAACAAATATAACTCTAATGATCTGGAGAACGCACTTATTCAGATATGTATTGTACTAGATGGAACAGCAAAAAAGGAGTACCCAGATATCAAGAAAGTTGGTGAGCGCTTTAGAGCTTTCATCAAGGCCAACATGGATATCATCACCTTTTTCACATTTAACACAAACATATTTATCAATTGCCAGTTCGGGAAGTATACTATTGATCAGTTTATATATAAGGTATTGCGCTGTGGTTTGCTTCATGAAGGAGAATTATCGGCAACGTTCAAGTTCACGGAACCAAGCGAGCCCATTTCAATTGCTACAAAGCAATGGCGCTTTCCTAAGATATTTATTTTTGGCACTCTTTTGGCAGTCATCGGAGCATCATCAAACTCTAAGCAGAGAGTGTCCGATCATCTTTCAGTTACGGTCATGGGTAATCGTTTTATGATTAATGAACTTTGGGGCCGTGCAGACCAGATACGTAAAGCAATTGGACCACCTGTTGCAAAAGCATAACAAATCACTGATGCAGATGCAAAAAAGACGTGCCGGTGATTTATTCACACCACGCCAGCATTTAAAATCCTTCCAGAAATCCCAACTCCTGCAAAATCTCTCTTGCTCTTTGAACCTCTTCGGCCTTAACCAGCAGACGGGCATAAGCTCCCGCCGCAACTAGCATAATAGAGCTTTCTCCCTCAAAATAATATGTTATGCCTTCGCCATCAAAGACAGATTTTATAAAAGCGATATCGCCTTGCTGATACGTGGAATAGACTTCAACAAGATCTACATAACCAACTTCATCCTCCGGCTCCGGCGGCAATTGAACAACCAGATCAACACCGCAATCGGCGCATTTATAAAAACCATCCCGATACTCGCTTTTACATTTTGGGCAGAACATAATATTATTCTTTCATTACTGTAAAGGTAATTCGCCAATACAAAAAATCGGCCGTCCTTAATGGTATCACAGAAAGTGGATGTGTCAATAGCAGCAAGTTTCATAAGAGCTATTGACGTCTCAAAAATCTCTGCTAAAATAACGTCAATCAAACCGGCCTTAACTCATAAATATGGAGGGAATAGAAATGAAAAACTATCTGGTTTGTTTTTTTCTGACTATTTTTTTAATTGCCGGTGGCATAGAAACGCTTCAGGCAAAAGATCAAATGAACACCAAAATAAAAGGAGGAAAAACTATGGAAATAAAAAGCTCGTCGTTTAAACATGAAGATATGATTCCGGCCAAGTATACCTGTGACGGCCAGAATATTTCGCCGCCGCTTGCCTGGAGCGGTGCGCCGAAAGAAACTAAAAGCTTCGCGCTCATCTGCGATGATCCCGACGCGCCCGCAGGCACGTGGGTACACTGGGTTATTTTTGATATTCCGACAAATGTTAATTCTCTGCCGGAAAAAGTTTCCCGACAGGAAGAAATCGCGGGTTTGGGAAAAAGCGGCAAAAACACTTCACAGCATTTTGGCTACGACGGCCCCTGTCCTCCGAGCGGCACACACCGCTATTATTTTAAATTGTACGCTCTGGATGCAATGCTGAATCTGAATGCCGGATTATCCAAAGAAGAACTGCTCAAAGCAATGAAAGGACATATATTGGCGGAAGCGCAGTTAATGGGAAGATATAAAAGATAATTGGGGTTGTTGACCGGGCGTGCATTCCCGTAAGGGAGGCGCAATAATGAATGATAATATTCCTTGCCGGTAAAATCTGAAGGGTTTTACAATACGCTCATACCCTGAAGGGCACATGGTCTGCTGCGTTGCGCTGCAAACCACACCGCTCAACGTATAACCTATGCTGGCTTTTTATCACCCCAAAGTTGTTCAATCCGGCGGCAGTCAATTTTGCCGGTGGCTGTTCTGGCAATGGAGGAAACAATTTTAACGCGGCGGGGCACAGCGTAAGGTTCGAGCATATCCATTAAAAGTTTTTTTAAGTGAGTTTCGGTCAGGTCGCAGGTGACAACTGCCGCAATGACGCTTTCCCGTCCCTTCTCCGTGGGCAGTGCCACAACAACAGCGTCGCTGACCGTAGGTAAAGTTTTTATTTTATTCTGCACATCCAGCAGGTCAACTCTTTTTCCGGCGACCTTGACAATGCCATCGGCTCTGCCTAAGAGAACAAAACGATTATCCTTGTCTTCACGCGCTTCATCGCCGGTGAGGCAAAAGCCATCGGCATCGCGTTCCATTTCCTTTGATGCAAAATCGGATTTGACGGACAACCTGCTGCCCGTCAACTTCCAGTTTACGATATCAAATGCCTTCCAGCTATCTGTATACTCGCTGATGTTGCGCGCGGCAATGCCGCCCGTTTCCGTAGAACCATAGATTTCCGTGATTCCCAATCCTGTCTTTTTAAGGAAATGCAAACCATCGGGGCGATTCAGAACGCCGGAAGAAGAAAACGCGACCTTCAGCGAAGGGGTGGACAAATTATCAACTTTCAGGGCGCGGTAATGAATGGGCACACTGACCAGCACAGAGGCTTTATGTTTATTGATCGTGGAAATAATTTCCTGTGGGAAGGTGTAAATATCTGGCAGTACCCGCGCGTGCGCGACAAAGGGAACCAAGACAGAAAAAAGCAAACCGTAGATATGATAAGGCGGAACAGTGGCCACAAAAAGGTCTTTATCCGACAGGGCGAATTTTTCCTTCAAATAAAAAGCTTCCGCAAATAAATTACGGGGAGACTTAGACCAGACTTTCGGCTTGCCCGTTGAACCGCCGGTGAAAAGACTTAAAAATGGCTTGTCTGGATTGCAAATTAATTCGGAGTTAATATTTTCTGCGACCGCGGGAAGGGGCGTGATTACTTCCACACCAGCCGGCATTTCTTCCGGATGATCGGCGATGGCGAAGTCAAAACCGACAGCGTCATACATTTCCGTAAGCGCTTGGGCGGAAAAGGAATAAGGCAGGATCAGCTGACAGGAACCGGCAAGTGAGGCCAGCGCACAAGCGGCGGCAACTGCCTTGTTTGTGGTGCAAAGGCAAAGCGTTTTTTCTCCGCCGCGCCGCGCCAAAGTTTTTTTCAGGCCGGCGGCTAATTCAAACACATCGCCGTAGCTGTATCCGGAAAAAGTAAAATCTTTCTGGCAAATAGTTTTGGATGGCACCAGAAATTTTTTATATAAATTGATAAAAGAATCTTTTTTTGCGTCGGCCATATTCAAATAATTTTTATTGTTGAAACTCCAATTCCAATGAGACTCGCTGAAAATGAACGTAGTGAAGTTTAAAGCGTTGGTCGAATTATCCCGCGCAGCGGAGGGTTTAATACACCGCAGCTTGCTGCGGAATCTGTTTCCAAAGCTTGCTTTGGGGTTCATACCCGTGATTTATCGTAAAAAAATCAGTTTCTTCAGTGTATGGCACACTTCCGTTAGGAGAGGGTCTAAACCTATTTGATAGCAGTAGTCGATTCTACTTCATTCTGATTAAACTCGAACCTTTGTTCTTCAAAAAGTTTCAGACAGGCATCCACAACTTCAGCGTAGAGGGTAGAACCCCGCTGCTGTTTAATTTCCTCCAACGCAATCGCTAATCCCTTTGAGGCTCTGTATGGCCGATCGCTGGACATGGCTTCAACAATATCTGCAACGGCGACAATCATGGATTCTAATAATATTGCATCACCGGAAATCCCTAATGGATATCCTGAGCCATCCATTCTTTCGTGGTGTTGATAAACAATATCAACGATAGTTGGAATAAAATTAACTTTATTCAATATTTTATAACCTACGATAGGATGAGATTTTATCATCGCGAATTCGAGATCGCTCAATCGTGATGGTTTCGTCAAGATTTCAGAAGGAATATATATTTTCCCTATGTCGTGGATCAGGCTGCCCATACGAATCAAGTTGATTCTTTCTTCCGATAAGCCCAATTTCTCGGCTATGGCCACGGCGAGCTGAGCTACGCGCTTTTGATGACCTGCCGTGTAGGGATCCCTTGATTCAACAATAATGGAAATAGCGTCAATGGTACTGCTCATGGCTGATTGAAGCTTTTCAAAACTCATTTTCAGTTCCATTTCCGATTTTCTGATGTCGGTCAGGTTTTTAAATGTTCCAACCAATCCGATAAAATTTCCTTCTGAATCAAAATTTGGTGCGCCACTGATGCTGAAGTACCGTTCTGTACCATCTTTGTGAAGAAGGATGCCTACCTCTTCTTTAATGGTTTGCTTTTGATCCCTGACTTTCTTGAAGGATTTAATATATTTCGCTACATCTTCTTGTCTGGTGATATTCACAAAATATTTACCGGTGATTTCCTCAGGACGGTATCCCAAAATCGTTTTCATTGCCGGGTTGGCATAGGTAAATTCCCCGTTGATACCCAAGGCATAAATTATATCCGGCGCATTTTCGCTGAGCGACCGGAAACGCGTCTCGCTCTCCTTTATTTTCTGATAAGCGATGGCGTTATTGATGCTGATGCCGATCTGCGGGGCAATGCCCATCAAAAGACTCATCTCCGTCTGGCCGAGAGGTTTCTTTGATTGCACATTATCCACAACCATGATCCCCATGGATTCCCCTTTATAAACAATAGGAACGCAGATAAAAGACTGGGAGCCCATGGCGCGGACGAAATCGATACTTTTCAGTGAAAGATCATTCTCGATTTCGGAGATATCATTAACCAAGATTGGTTTTTGTTTTCTGAAGACTGCTACCGCCGTACCCTTGGAGAGAGGGTTATCAAGATGAAATTTAATGCCCTTGAGGTAATCTTCATCTCTTGGGTTGTATCCATAGCCTACCGTATAAACGAGACTGTCTTTTTGCTTGTTGGTAAGCATGATCATGCCCCGATCAAAATCCAGTCTTTTCCCCAGGGACTCTATTATGAATCTGAGCAGTGCATCGACCTCCATGATCATGGAGGATGCCTGGCCGATTTCCTGAACCAGCAAGGCCTCATTATATCGTTTATTGATCTGGTCCATCAGGCGGTCAGCCGCATCCCCCTGGTTCTTGATGTGGGTGAGGAGATCCTTCTTTTCCAGATGTTCGGCATACAGTGTGACACCCATAACCATGACTATATACAACAAGACCGGAACATCCCAGTGAACGGGTTTGAAAATAGCCAGGGAAAGTAAGCAGATTAATAAACCGATGACCAAAGAATAACTGCGGATCTTCTTCCAGACAAAGGAGTATGTTTTTTCCCAGGTGATAATATAGAGGCAGCAGTCCCCCCCCTCATGAATACAGACAGGATGCTCAATACGGGCAAATTCATTGGTGGAAAGTTTCGCCAGCGACTCCAGTGAACCCATCCTGTTAAGACACTGATAAGGCTTTTCAACCACCCCCGGCTGTAATATAGCTCTTACCTCAATCTGATCAGCCCTGATGGTTTTGGTCTTTAAAACGGCTCCACGGCTGAGATGGGCGTTAACCTTTTCCAGAACGGCATAAGCTGTCGTCGGATTAACGAACCCCAGCAGATACTGTCCCAAAGCCCCGGAAGCGCGGGAAGGGACGGAAAAACGTCCAACTTTTCTGGAAATGTCCGGATCCTTGGTCGTTTCCACCACTATTTCGTGAAACCGATCACACTGTCTCTGTGTCAGCCAATGACCTTCATCTTCCAGTTGATAGGCTTCAATATTCGCATATTTTAAAATGGGAGCAATATCAATCTCCGGGAGGTACCTGTTCAGATACTCCACGAAGCTCTTGATGATCCGGCTGTTGTAAAGGGGGGTGTCATCCATCATGTTTTCAGATATTTTTTCATGAGGGCCCGGATGAGAAATCTAAGCCGCAGTTTCACATTTTCCATCATGTACTCACTATATTCCCGTGCATAATGACCGTCAATGATCCATAGATTGTATAGTTTTTCAAAAGGAACATCTTTCGCCTCCAAGTAGCTGGATGGATAAACTAGAATAGGTATTTTGTCAATCGTAAAAAGACCGGCTAATTGAGAGATGGCAGAGGATAGTGCTTCCCAGGGCAATCCGCCCGCATCAATGACCAGAATTTTGATCCCATCGAGAAAGTCCGACAGGCTAAGACCCGGATCCGATTGGTCTACAATGAGCACAGCTTTTAACATATCTTTTTCCTTCAGTGAAAAGCTTTGATAACTTCTTTTGAACCCGTTCCGGGCATACAGGTGCGACAGAGATTCGGCGTCTTCCTGCTCTTTGCCCAGACGTAACACGTCCAAAAGGAGGCCTCCGGAGGTATTTTGGTAAAAACGGTCTAATTCACCAATATCAGATGATATAAACGGTTCCAGCGACCAAGCCACCGAGAGCGGTTGCCGGACACCGGACGTCGGATAAGTAAGATAGGAAAAGAGATCAAGAGAACAGGCGCGCGGATTATTGAAATGTCTGGCAAAACCGCCAAAAAAATGATCGGGAAAACTGTTTTCGGGACGAAAATAGAACATCATATAGTCCATTTCGACGGCAGGGAGACGATAGAGACCATTGAAGTAATGCATGATCTGTTTCAGGACTTGAAGACCGGTCCTCTTATTGTTTAGCGGTCTTGCGGCAAGGTGATGAACCATCCAGGTCCGCTTGTAGGATCGGAGCATGGAGGCGTGTCCGTAGATCCGGCCGTTTCGCTGGTAGGTTATCTGGGTGATGATTTCCGGGTTATCGCGATAAAGCCTCCGATAGGTTTCTTTCATGGGCTGCCGGTAAGCCTGGACCAGATCATATTTTTTGGGGTAAATGAACCCGCTTTCAAAAAGAAATTCCCATAACTGATCCACATCCACTTCATCTGCAACATGGGTGCCGGGATCAATGACATTCATTACGATATGACTCAGTCGATCATAGTTGACAACATCCATATCCAGGATGACAAAACCATAGCGGATACTTTTCTTTTTATCTTCAAGACGATAGAGAACCTGGGACTTACATCGTATTTTCAAGCCCCCGCCATAATTAATGGTCAGATCAGGAATGATCATCCCGGCCATCAGGACATCTTCTTCGACCGAAACATAAACGGAGAAGCCCGAGCTGGAAAGATCATGAATATCCAGTTGAATTTTCTCTTTTGTTGCCGGGTGATCAAAAGTAATATTCGGCAAGGGTTTGGTTTGGACACGGGGATTGCGCCATTTTTTCTTTGGGAAACGGCTCATTTGGCTGGTCGCCGGGGCAAAGACAACATCCCGTATTGACTGATCAGATGTCTGCCGGATGCAGTTACAGGATGCCGAAAAAATCATCTGCTCATTCCGGTAAAGATGGATGGTTGACGGGTTGTCGGCATTAAACCAGCGAAAAGATCCGGCTGCCTCAGGACTGACCTCAACAGCAAAGGCCATGGCGCTGAAATCAACAAGCCGTCCTTGAGCATCAAAACCGTTCTGCACCACTTCGACCTCAATGCCTTGGCAAAGATAGCGCCTGGCCCGGCGCTGACCCAGAATATAACCCTTGTCGGGCAGGTGAATAGTGAACTGATCCTTTTGCACGTCCTTGAGTTGGACGGGAATGAGGAACAGCGAGAGCCCGTCCGTGAGGATGATATTTAAAATATCCGCATTTTCCGTAATGCCGCGGACATCCTCCGGCCAGCGGCAGGTCATCGAACCATCGCTGCAAGGGGCCGGATGCGCCCGGACTAGAATATCCTCCTTATACTGAGGGTGATGGACCTGCACATATACCAAGCCATCAGTGAAGTGATGATGATTCCACAGATTAATCAATTTTTTCTGTCCGATGGTCTTGCCGGGGTTGGGATTTAGGAGAAGACTCTGGTTGTGGAAACGCCAGGGGATAGATATTTCGTCGCGTTCAGCCAGGCCTTTATACAGCTTGAATGTTGGCTTAATATTTTGATCCATACTAAAATCTTCCGTTGTTGATAAGGGTTCCCAATTTATTACCGACTATCTTCCAAAAACAGGAAATTAACAAAGCTGCTTCTTTTTGTGAGTCTTAATTTTTCATCAGTTCTTCCCAATAAAGGTTAAAATTTCGGTGGCAACTTACGTAATGATGGGCATACTACACTTCATCCCAAATCCGGAGCTCCAGTTTTCGACCGGGATGACCTGAAGTCCCTGAACCGTTTTGAGGTAGTAGGGAGAATTCAAATCCAGCAGACCATGGCGGCCGAATTTTAACATCGGACTCGCCGGTTCCCGTTCCACCAAATAGTCGCCAAATGCCCCCTCATGGGCAATAAGACTATCTCCGGCAGCGCTGGAGACAACAAGAGCAGCCCTTGTGAGCAAAGAGGTTTCACCCACATGACACCCGATAATGACCGGCCAGCGCAATTTTTTCAGCTCTTCAATCATTTTCAAAGCTCTTATAAGGCCGCCCACCTTCGATATTTTGATATTCGCTGTGAATTTTCCTGCAATATTTCTGTAAAGCGACAAATCATCAAGAGTGCAAAGGCTTTCATCCAGAATAACAGGAAGCTCCGTAGCAGTGCTGAATTTGCTTATATCTTCGGCATTTTTCGCCCGCACCGGTTCTTCCATGGCAAATACCCGCCCAGCCCCCAGCATCATTGTATACTCTATAGCTTCGTCACAGCGATCCTTCCATAAATTATTGGCATCAAGACGAATTCGTATTGGTTCGGCATGATGCTGCACAGACAACTCTTCAAGAATGTCGAGTTTTTCAATATCACGTCTCAGATTGCCGCTTAACTTGATTTTAAAATCCGAAATTCCGCGGATCAGATATTTATCTGCCAGCGTGGTATATTTCCATTTTTTGTCATCTCCCAGCACAGCAGTGTAGCGGCCAGAAAGTTTGCCGTCGTCCAGTCCCAGCAGCTTTTCAACAGTGCAACCCCTCTCTCGGGAAAGCAGGTCAAGCATCGCCATTTCTATGGCGCACCATGCCGACGGGTAGTTATCAATTTTCTTTTCATTCCCTTCAGCCCACTGCTTCAGATATTCCAGTGTTTCAAAATTTACCTTGCCGGAGGAAAAGTTTTTCTTTACCCAGGCGAGACTCGCGTCAAGATCATCGCCAGCGACATAGACTCGCGGACACCCCTCGCCGTATCCAGTGTTTCCATTTCTTTTAGCCTGAACCCAGATGCTTTCTCCTTCGTTTCTGGTTGCCGCGGCATGACGGATGGTTGTTTTTAAATTCAACCGCAATGGTTCTGCTTCTATGCTCAAGGTATGCTTCATCATCTGATTCTTTCCTCTATCTTTATTGCCGCTTATAATGCCCAATATGAAATTGATTTTTTATTCGTTGTAGTTTTTAGATACCACAGTGAAATTATAGGAGGGCTGCCCTTGTTTGTCAAGGGCTCATATGATTACAAAAAGTGGGGAAATGCCCTTGTTTGTCGTCGGGTATGAATTCAATAGCGAACATATTCCCCGTAGCTTACTGCGGGGTAAGTGAGCGAATCCTGAATGATAGTGGAGCCCCCTCCAACAGGAGCCGGAGGATCCCTGTAATAACGCTACCTCCCGCGAGTTACGGCGCAGTCCTCCCCCGTCTGAAGCCGGGTGCTTCCAAAGCCCGCGGGATTGATCTCTAAGAATTGAAGATTCTACTCGGCTTGCCGCGGAGAGTTTCAATTAATGTGTAAAAAATGTCTTTCGTCTATTTCGATTTAGCGCTGTTGAATTTCGCAAAAATCCAAAAAGGCACACCGAGCGGATTAACACTTGTAAACTTCTGTTTCGATAAAATGTAATCCTCAATTTTCTGGATCGCTTCGCTGGATGTATCGACGAATTCCACTCCTGCCTCATAAGATCCATCCTCAGTGTTGAATTCGATCCGTTTTATTTTTCCAAGAGCAGTTATCTTTTGGTGCAGGCTCTCTAATGTTAAATCTATCTTGAGGAGGGTATCGACGGGTAAAGGAATATTGCCCTGAATTTTAATGCCGGACTCAGAAATATCCTTGCTGAATTTATAACGGATTTTTTCTTTAGGAAGATTTTCGACTTCGGAGACGATAGTTATTGTGATCTCGTGCTCTTCGTTCAGTCGTTCCGCTTTCCTTAGTTCGTCCTCTTTTTTTCGTTCCGTCCTCTTTTTTTCGTTTCTCTTCGGTCGTTTCGCTTTCCCTTTTTCGTACATAACGATGCATTACTCCTTGTTTATTCCAGAATGTCCGTTTTTCACTCTTTTCTTCCGAGTGTTCCATATCCAGAATTGATTTTATGAGTTATACCACTTCTAAATCAAAGATGCTATTGAAGCGGCTAGACTGAGGCGACGAGGCGTATTATACATGCGTGACCTTCAGGTTATACGTTGAGGAAGCCGACAACAATGCCAACAAAAATAGCGCTTTGATTTAGAAGTGGTATTATTATCTCAATAGGTTATCAAAAAGACAAGAAGTTTTTGATAAGATATTGCTTATGCAATAATACTATTATTACGAAGTGAAGTCCTGCATTTTTGTCGAGATTGATAATAAATTAAATGTGCTTGTCTCCTTTATTTTGATATTTCTTTAATTTTCCCAGATTTGTTAGTCTTAGAAGGTGTTAGTGGGGTCACAGCAATGTTTATATGTCGATAAACGACTCCGTCCTCTTCTAAATTACTAGGTATAGCAATCTGTTGCTCAGACACGACAATAGCATAACGATAATTGGTCAGTTCAGTTCCCATTAGTGGGCCTTGAGAATATAGTCTGGCCTGTGCGCGTGCCTCACTAAATCGTTGTTCGGCTTCTCCAGTTTTAGCCTTTTTCCATTCGGTTAAAACTAAACCATCGGCATATTGTTGTATGCCATTCAGATTGGCAGGCTCCTGAAAAACCAGATAGGTACGTGCACCCTCAGCATTTACCTTGAATGCCCATATCCCGTGTAGTAGGAGATAAACTGCACTAAGCTTTTCGCAAGCTACTTCACCACTCTTGAATGCACTCTGCCATTTTTTTGAAAATCCTTATCAACGATTATTGATCTTTGTAGGTGGTGGAATGCAAGTTCCGACTTTGTGCGAATAGATTCTTGGTTATCGTATAGGTTGAAAGGATAGCTCCGTTTCGAAAGCTGAAAGCCCAACCAGTCCCGTCCAAAGTCATTTTATCATCATATCGCGTATTTCATTAGGATTATCAACAAAAAATCTACTGATTTTATTCTCAAGTTCGTCGATTGTAGAAAGTGAGATTGAAGGGAGAGATTTCTCAAATATCTTGCGAAAAGAAAGAATTTCTTTTACCACATTTTCACACTGCCCTCGAAGGAGTTCTGCAGAACCATGAGAATCACTTGAATTGACGCGTAAAAATTGTGAATAAAGCATTCCCGCTTGGATTAAACCCTTAATGCGACTTGAAAGAGCATTCCATTGATCTGTATAGTTCATATGATTTCCTTATTGATAGCCAAAATCGAAATGATTATACAAACTGTCCAAAGTAATAAAACTTCTTATTAAGTTTCATTTGCAATCTTGCATATTTTTCAAATTAGATCAACTGCTGCTTTAAGGAAGTATAATTTTCAGTTTATCTTTTCACCTCTTGTCAAAATAACTTCGCCCTACAGCATTAGTGGTTGAATAATTAAGCCCAGGCAAATTGATCTACCGGCAATATTTGTTTGACTTTTTACCCCCGCCAATTTAAGTTTCAAGAAGATTTGATGAAACTGTAAAAATTAATATTTTTAGATTGCCATGGTCACTGCCGTGACCTTGCAATGAAAAATGACAAACTTGCTACTTTTATAAAGACAGGTCTTTGATTTGAAAAAACGTATTGTAATAACAGGCATGGGAACATTAAACGCCATTGCCAATAATGTCCCTGATTTCGCGCGGGCACTGCGGGAAGGCGTGTGCGGCATCGGGGCGATTGACCTTTTTGATACAACCGCATTCCGTAGCCAAACGGGCGGCCAGATTAAAAACTTTATCGCCCGCGATTATATTTCCCGAAATTTCTCCATTAAAAGGATGTCGCGAGCAGACATCCTTTTTTTTGCCGCAACCATGGAAGCTCTCTCCGATGCCGGGCTTTATCCTCTGCCGGAAGAATTAAAAGAAGAAATGGGTGTGGTCATCGGCGGCGGCGCGGGTGGGCTTCTGGAAGCGGAAGAATTCTACGGTGATTTATTGAAAAAAAAAGGTAAGAACGCGAAGTTTTCCAAACTCTCTGCATTATTTTGCGCCTCTTCCGCTGATCGCATTGCCTCCACATTTGGTCTTGCGGGGCCGAAATCAACTTTCATGACAGCCTGTTCAGGAGGCGCTACCGCTATAGGCTATGCGCGGGATTTGATCCTCAATGGCCACGCGTCCATCATGCTTGCCGGCGGTGTGGAACCTATGTGCCGGATTACTTATGCCGCCTTTAACGCGCTGAAGTCCGTTGATCCTGATGTCTGCCGTCCTTTTGATAAAAACCGCGCCGGGCTTTCTCTGGGCGAGGCCGCGGCAATAATGGTTCTGGAGGAGCTGGATGCGGCTCTGAGCAGAGGGGCGAAAATTTATGGCGAAGTTCTGGGCTATGGAATTACCTGCGATTCTTTCCACATGACCGCCCCTGATGAAAAAGCTTCTGGCGCTGTTCGTTCCATGCAGGCGGCGTTAAAAGACAGCGGCCTTTCCATTGATGATATTGATTATATCAACGCGCATGGCACGGCTACCCCGGTCAATGATGCTATGGAAACCAAAGCCATCAAGGAAGTATTCGGCAAGCGCGCTTATTCAATTCCGGTTAGTTCAACCAAATCCATGCATGCGCATACGCTAGGGGCCGCAGGCGCCCTGGAAGGCATTGTTTCCGTGTTGGCATTGCAACATGGTTTTATACCGCCGACAATCAATTATCAGGAAAGCGATCCTGAGTGTGATTTGGATTATGTCACCGCAGGTTCAAGAAAAGCGAATCTGCGCACGGTTCTTTCCAATTCCTTTGCCTTCGGAGGCAACAACACTACGGTAATTTTCGGCAAGTATTCCGAAAGAGGCGCGATACATGAATAAAGAACAGCAAACAGATAACGCCAAGCGCGTGGTTGTAACCGGCATCGGCATGGTAACCCCTCTGGGAATCGGCAAAGAAGAATTCGGCCGGAGGCTTTTTGCCGGTGAAACCGCCATTGCTGAAATTAAATCATTTGACACCGGTTCTTTCCCTTCACATCTGGGCGCGGAAGTTACCAATTTTAATCCGCGGGATTTTATTTCCGTGAAAAACATGCGGCGGATGGACAAAATATCCCTGATGACGGCGGCTTCCGCCCGTCTGGCTCTGGAAGACGCAGGCGTTCAAATTACACAAGAAAACCGCGACCGCGTCGGCATTATTCTGGGCACCGCTTTCGGCGCGACGGATATAACCGTCCAATTCGCGGGCACACTGCTTACGGAAGGCCCTGCTTCCGTCAACCCGATACTGGTTCCCAACATCGTTATGAACGCCGCCGCCGGTCATACTTCCATTGAGCTGGGATTTCGCGGCGTAAACACAACTATAACCCATTTTGCTGTTTCCGCAGAAAACGCGATTGCTTATGCGGTGGCGGAAATCAGGCGCGGCACCGCTGATTTTATTTTTGCCGGCGGTGCGGATATTTTATCCAAATTTTATTATGAATCGCTGACTAAATTTCGCAGCCTCTCTCCCCAAAACGGTGGGAAGGAGGCTTGCCGTCCCTTTGATAAAGAACGAAACGGAATGATAGCCGGAGAAGGCTGTGGAATAATTTTCTTGGAGAGCCTGCAATCAGCAATAGCAAGAGGGCGCAAGCCTTATTGCGAAATTAAAGGCGCGGGCATGGGCTCATCACCTACAACACCGACCGGCTGGACGGAGAACACAGATGGCATAAAATTAACATTTAACCGCGCACTGAAAAACGCGGGCAGCGCATCAAACGATATTCAGGCTATCTTTGCAGCGGCCAACGGAGGAAAGATTCTTGATGCCATGGAAGCCAAAGCTTATGCCGAAATATTTGATGGCCTGGAGAAAAAACCATTAATGACTGCGTTTAAAGGAGCAACAGGAGAAAGCTTCTCCGGCGGCGGCATCAGGGCTTGCGCTTTGGCCTTATCTGTGGAAAAAAATATTTTCCGCCTGTGGAGGGGCTTATAAATCCCTTAGGCCGCTTACTTTTATTGTCGGGAAAAAAAAGAACTGGAAATTAATTATGCAGCTCTTGCCGGTATTTCTTTTGGCGGAACTTACGCGTATCTGATTTTTGGTAAATAATATCCAGCGGCTCTTCTTATTAAAATTGTTAACTGCTTTTTTACTATGAAATAAAATCTGAAATAGGTTATTTGTTACCTCTACAAAGTCTCAGTATCAGTTAGT
>CAVQCU010000064.1:0-7253 GCA_963710995.1 uncultured delta proteobacterium | reverse complement strand
ACATCTGGAATCGCTATCATGGATCGTTGGAAAGCCTGCCGACACAGAGCAAACTTAGAAAATTCTGCCGCGATCATTTTCTTTCCTACAAGAGAATAATTGAATGGCGTGATATCTATCATCAAATACTGGACATTATCGATGGTAAAAACAAACATTCAAAAAATAAAAAACACATCAAGATTGAAATAGATCAGGAAATTTCCGATAAAATTCATCGCTGCATTCTCAGCGGTTACCTTTCCAATATTGCCCAAAAGAAGGAAAAAAACTTTTACAACGCGGCCAAGAGCAGAGCGGTAATGATTTTCCCGGTTCCGGCTTATTCAATCGCGCCGGAAGTTGGATCGTGGCGGCAGAAATAAGCATGACCTCACGGGTCTTTGCCCGCAATGTTGCCAATATTAAAAATGAGTGGCTGGAGGAACTAGGCAGTAACAATTGCCGTTATACTTACGCTGCCGCCCATTGGGAGAAGAATCGCGGACAAGTTGTCGCTATGGAAAAAGTAACTCTTTTTGGTTTGACCATTGTGGAACAAAGACCTGTCGCTTATGAAAGAATTAATCCCGAGGAAGCCAGATCAATATTTATCCGGGAAGCGCTTGTCACCGGAGATGTTCCCCGCAAGATTCCTTTTCTGGAGCATAACTTATCTTTATTCAATCAGGTAAAGATAATGGAAGAAAAATTGCGTAAACGCGGTCTTGTTGCTGATGAAGAAACAATCGCCCGTCTTTACGAACAAAGGCTGCCGGTGATTTCCGATATCCAGTCTTTACTGAACCTCATTAAAGAAAAAGGCAGCGATGAATTCCTGCGTTTCCGGGAAGAGGATTTGATTGCCAATGAACCTGATCCTGAAGAAATATCTCAATATCCCGATCAAATAAAAATCGGAGACGCTGCTTTTGCCTTACGTTATAGTTTTGAGCCTGGCAAAAGTGATGATGGTGTGACCGTAAATGTTCCCCTGGGATTTGTTTCCCGGGCTGCCGTGGAAAATATCGACCGCTACCTGCCGTCATTATTGCAGGAGAAGGCCGTTTGCTTATTGAAGTCGCTTCCTAAATCACTGCGTCAAAGACTTCCCTCGCCTGTCCAAACCGTAAAGGTTCTACTGGAGCAGAAATCATATTTAAATAAATCTTTGCCGCAGGCCTTGAGTCAACTGCTGCAAGATAAATATAAAGTAACCGTTCCTCGTGATGCCTGGGATTTGGAAAAACTGCCCGCTCACTTAAATATTCGTTACAGTGTTATTGATGAAAAAGGGAAAGAAATAAAAAATAGCCGGGACATTAATCTACTGCAAAAGGAACTTGCTGACACGATAAATACATCAGCGATGGATAATATCCGCTGTGATTGGGAAAAAGAAGGAATCACCCGCTGGGACTTTGGCGAATTGCCGAAGCAGATTCCTCTCACCGGCATTCACGGACTTATCGGCTATGCCTATCCGGCCCTGCATTTAATGAATGATTCTGTTAATCTCCGGCTTTTTTCCGATCAGAGAGAAAGTGCCGCCAGTCATCTTCAGGGCGTTGCGGCTCTTTATGAAATTCATTTTGCCGATAAGCTGAAGCAACTCAAAAAGAATGTTATTCTGAACACCGAGATGAAAGCAATTGCGGCAAATATCGGCAATTCCAAACACCTGGAGCAATCGATCCTCAACAGAATTAAAAAAGATTTATTTTTAAAACCATGGCGTAAGCAGGAAGATTTTATTCAGCATGCCGACTCTCTGAATGCTAAAATTCTGCAATATGGCCAGCAGGTGCTTATTGCCATAGCACCGGTATTGAAAGCCTTTGCCGATACTCATGCTTGTGTGCACAAACTCATGATGAAGAATACCGGTAATAGTCCTGTGTTGAAATTCCTCAAGGACATCCAGACAGAGCTTAAAGGCCTTGTGCCTGTTAATTTTCCTGAGCTTTACACATTTGACCGCATGAAGGATTTGCCGCGCTATAGTAAAGCACTTACTCTGCGGGCCCAGCGAGGAAGTCTCAATCTTATTTCGGCGCAAAATAAAATGCAGCAAGTTTTGATTTATTCCCGGCAGCTACAGAAAATGCTTACACCAGCCACAGACGACTTTATGCCATCGCGTACCTCCATCCAGGAAATCAGCCGGTTTAAGGACGATATTGTAAAGGATTATCCGGAAGAGAAAAAGGAGATGATTGAAGAATTATTTTGGATGATCGAAGAATATAAGATCTCTTTGTTTGCTCAGGAACTAAAAACGCCCTACCCCATTTCACCGAAAAAGTTGAATCAGTTGATTGAGGAGATTGAAAAACTTTAAACGCCGGCGGAAGGAAAAGGCCAATTCTGATCATGCATCGGATACAGCGGTAGGCAAAATCGAAAGAAAACCCTTCTCCCGCGTAAGATTTATTGAGAAAACGTCTGGAATAAAAGCACGGCATGTATATTCAAGGGAAGGCATTTTAGATATCGATATAATAGTTGTTGGTGACGCATTTGTTTACTTACTCCTAAATATTCAATATAGCGCGCTGTCTTCATCATCAGGACCACAAAACAGATTGACAAAAGAAACCTTTTGATTAATAATTTTTCATATATAAGGAGGATGATATGCCAGTAAAAATTGCCATTAACGGGTTTGGAAGAATTGGCCGGCTTGTGTTTAGAGCCGGATACAAAAACAAAGATGTAAAATTTGTGGCAGTGAATGATCTCGCCGATGCCAAAACTCTGGCTCATCTTCTTAAATATGATTCAACTCATGGAACACTGGATGCCGAAGTTAAGGCTGGAAACAACTCCATAATTGTTGATGGTAAAGAGATCAAAACATTTTCCGTCAGAGAACCGGAATCATTGCCATGGAAAGACTTGGGAATTAATGTTGTTCTCGAAAGCACCGGAAAATATACAGACAAGGCGGGTGCTGGGAAACACATCGAAGCAGGCGCGGAAAAGGTTGTCATTTCCGCCCCGGCCAAAAATCCGGATGTAACTTTCGTCTTTGGCGTCAACCAGGAAGTGTACGACAAGAGCAAGCATAATATCATTTCCATGGGATCATGCACCACAAATTGCCTCGCGCCGATTGTCAAGATATTGCATCAGGAATTTGGCGTTGAATACGGATTGATGACAACAATCCATGCCTACACCAACGATCAGGTTGTTCAAGATGAACCGCACAAGGATTTGAGAAGAGCCCGCGCCGCCGCGCTTTCCATGATACCTACCACAACCGGAGCCGCCAAGGCTATCGCGGAAGTTATACCGGAGATGAAGGGAAAACTCGATGGACTGGCTATCCGGGTGCCGACACCTAATGTTTCTCTCGTCGATTTTGTGGCGATACTCTCGAAAAGTACGAACAGGGATGAAATTAACGCCAAGTTCAGAGAATATGCAAAGGGAGCCATGAAAGGGATACTTATGTGCTCGGAAGAAGAATTGGTTTCCCGCGATTTCAACGACAACAAACACTCCTCCATAGTGGATATGCCGAACACATACGTCATCGGCGGCAAGATGGTCAAGGTGCTCTCATGGTATGACAATGAATGGGGATTTTCTAACAGAATGCTGGAACTCCTCTCTTTTATAATGAAATAGGAAAAATAAGGAAGGAAAGATGAAGTACATAGATCAAATAGAAATGAAGAATAAAAAAGTTTTTTTACGGGTGGACTTCAATGTGCCAATGGATAAGTCGGGCAATGTAACCGACGATACCCGTGTGCGGGCGCATTTGCCGACCATAAACTACGCTCTGGAAAAAGGAGCGAAACTCATCATTGGATCTCATCTTGGCCGGCCCAAAGGAAAAAGAGTTGAAGAGTTATCCTTGAAGCCGGTTGTAAAAATCCTTTCCGGCCTTCTGAAGAAAGAGATAGTATTTGTCGATGATTGTGTGGGGGAAAAGGTCGAGCAAGCCGTAGGCATAATGAAAGAAGGCGATATTGTCCTTTTGGAAAATTTGAGATTCTATCCGGGAGAAGACAAAAACGATCCGGAATTCGCCAAAAAACTTGCCTCTCTTTACGATATTTATATTGATGACGCCTTTGCCGTTTCGCATAGAGCGGCGGCATCGAACTCCGCGATCACGGAATTTGTGCAAACATGCGGCGCCGGTTTTCTGCTGAAAAATGAAATTGAATATTTTAACAAGGCTATGGGAAATCCGGCGCGGCCGCTTTGCGCCATTATCGGCGGCGCAAAAGTTTCCGATAAAATTGGCGTGCTGGAAAAATTAATTGATAAGGTGGATAAACTTATTGTCGGCGGCGGCATGGCTTTCACTTTCTTGAAAGCGGCAGGTTACGGCATCGGCAAATCATTGTGCGAGCCCGATATGCTTGATCTGGCGCGAAATATTACGGAAAAGGCCAGACAGAAAAGTGTGCAGTTTTTATTGCCGGTAGATTGCGTGATTGCCAAAAGTCCAACGGCCGATGCTGAAGTAAAAGTCTGCGGCATAAAAGAAATTCCTGAAGACTGGATGGGTTTGGATATCGGACCGGCCACAATTTCTTTATTCTCCGACGCTTTACAAGGCGTAAAGACTATCGTCTGGAACGGCCCTCTGGGCATGTTTGAGTTTGCTCCTTTCAGCAAAGGAACTTTTGCGCTGGCCGTTGCCGTGGCAAACTCCGGAGCGCTCTCCATTATCGGCGGCGGTGACACGGATACGGCAATTCACAAAGCCGGTCAGAGCGCGAAGATGTCTTATATCTCCACCGGCGGCGGCGCGTTTTTGGAATTGCTGGAAGGAAAAACATTACCCGGAATTGCCACGCTGGAAAAATCACGGGTATGAACCCCAAAGCAAGTTTCGGGGTATAATTCGACTAACGCTTCGAACTTCATCCCGACACGTCGGGATTCGTTTTCAGCGAGTCTCATTATGAGGAAATAAAAAATGAGAGAATGGATTGTTGCCGGTAACTGGAAAATGCACAACACGATTGCCGAATCAATCGCGTTAGCCAAAGCAATCAAGGAAGGAACGACTACCATTAAAAATGGAGAAGTCGTTTTAGCTCCGCCTTTTACCGCCTTGCTCAGTGTTGGTGAAACCATTAAGGGCTCTAACGTATCTCTGGCCGCCCAAAACATGTTTTATGAAGACAAGGGAGCATTCACTGGAGAGATATCACCAGGCATGCTTAAGGATATCGGCTGCACCTACGTAATCATCGGCCATTCAGAGCGCCGGAAATATTTTCACGAACAAGACCAAGACGTGAATTTGAAAGTCAAGAAGACATTGATGGCCGGATTAAAGCCTATTATGTGCGTGGGAGAAACTGACGAGGAAAGGGTAAAAGGGATTACCCGATCAGTGGTTGACAGGCAGGTAAAACAGGGATTAAGCGGCGTGGTGAAAATTGATAATGTTGTCATCGCTTACGAACCGGTCTGGGCGATAGGAACGGGAAAAGTAGCCACACCAGTTGAGGCCGAAGAAGTTCACAAATTTATCCACGGCATCTTAAAAGATTTGTATGGCAGTATGGCTAACGATATTCGTATTCTTTATGGCGGCAGCGTCACCAAAGACAATATCGGCGATTTAATTACGATGGAAGATATCGACGGCGCCCTTGTCGGCGGCGCATCATTAAAAGCGGATGGATTTCTGGGCATAATTAAAAACATTTCCGGGAAAAAATAATTTTACCATTTTGATTGGAAGCTGCCGCCAGTTCGGCGTCATTTCCCGGTAGGGTAAAAGTTTTATTTTTATTGCGCACCCGGTCAAAGGATAACGCGGCGGCAAGGAAACTCGAATTACAGTCACGCAGTAAACTGTAATTCGTTAGTTGAACTGTCCCGTTTCAGTGGAGCAAGAAGGAAGCTCCGCATGCGTATTACTGACGCGTGACCCCTAGTTAATAAACACAATTCGCACCCCACATTATGTGACCAATTTTCATTGACATACAAGACTGAGTTTCTTATAGTATGAACAAGCAGGGTTTGAAGAGAAGGTTTTTAAAAACGAGCATTCTGGAATAAATCACGGGTATGAACCCCAAAGCAAGCTTTGGAAAAAGTTTTCGCAGCAAACTGCGGGGTATTATACCCTCCGCTTCGCGGGATTGTTCAATTTACCAATTCCGATACGCCTATAGTGACCTTTAGGTTATTCGCTTTCGGAATTGGAGTTTCACGAATAAAGGAGGAATGAATCGTTATGGACGAAAAAAGAATAGCGCCAAGACTGGAGGAGGAGAATGAGGTTACCATAAGTGTCATTTCCAGCAGAAAAAATCTTCCTAAAGAAAAAATCATATTTAACTATATAAAGGATATCTCTGTATCCGGTGCTAAACTTCAGACCAATATTCTTTTGCCCGTAGATACCCTCCTCATGATAGAAGTGACATTAAAGACTCTGCAACAAAAGATAATCGCCATAGTGAAAATAAAATGGGTTAAAATCATCATTGATGGTAAGTCTTATGAGGTGGGCATGGAATTCGTCAATACACCCATCTATGCAATCAAGAAACTTGAGGATTACATCTCAGGGAAAGAAATGATTAACGAGTCTTAATCCGGTTTAGGCATACTTGTCTAAAATTTCTTACTTCCTCTAATTAGATTTATAGGAAGTTGAGCCATTAGAAAGGTGGATAAAATGAAAAACATAGTCAAGGTAGTTTTGTTGTTGGTAATAATCTTTTCAATTAGCTTTTATGGTTGCTCTAACAATTCTGATCCATTAGAAAAAGTGAAGTCATTATTTACCTCTAGTGTAGAAAAATCTGGTCCGTCAGACAAAGAGGTTCTAGATGCTATTGTATGTCATGGGGAGGATGAGTGTTATTGTAATGTAGTACAACGGGATAAACAAATGGAGGATGGTTCTTATCCTATTCATGTAAGAGTGACCTGCAACGACGGGACCAAGGGTGAACATATATACCATTGTAAGAAAGTTCAGAATGAGAATGGTAATTATGTTTGGAACTGTCCTCAAGTTTAGAACTGAAGGGGAACTTGGTTAATGAAGACAATCTCCATACTGAATCAGAAAGGGGAATAATGAAGGTAATCTCTATAGTCAACCAGAAGGGTGGAGTAGGTAAAGACTACTATAGCGGTAAAGTGGTTATAAGGTATTACTCAATCGCCAATAAATCCGGATTCGGATAATGGCTGTGTTACTCTCTTTCAATCCGTAATAAATACAATTCTCGCCCGATGGCAAACCTCTGCTTGCCTGTCTTCACCATAAGGTG
>CAVQCU010000063.1:0-6379 GCA_963710995.1 uncultured delta proteobacterium | reverse complement strand
CGGCTTAGGAATAGATGCGGCAATGGCCGAAATCGAAAAGAATAAAGGAACCTATTACGATAATACTGTCGCAAATGCCTGTCTGAGACTATTTCGAGAAAAAGGGTATCAGCTTAAATAAGATGGAGAAACAAATAGGGCACGATGAAACTTTTATACAACATCATCCAACGTCTTTTTGACTTTATAGCACAGAAGGTCTGTTTCACCTTCGCGGTTTCTTTTGTTTCAGTCCTCGGGGCGGTCGCCGCTGTGCCCGGCATGGTTTTAATTTGGGCAACCATCCCGTATGAAAACCCCTCCTACTTTCATTCGGAAATTATCTTTAGCATCGTTCTTCTTTTTATATTTGCTCTCATTCACTGGTTCCTCTATGGCCTCGGCCGTCTTTGGGGTAAACGTTGGGAAGAAAGTGACCTGCGCACCCTGAACGATCAAGTGAAGAGTTTGCAGGTCTGGTCGGACACCTCCACATCGACCCTCATGAAAATATCTGATCTGCTGGCGAGGCTTCCCGGCATGAATTTCCGGATGTCGATGTTTCTGTCCACACCGGTCGTAATAATCGTGACCGTAAATAATTACATCCATTTGGAAAATCCCCTCTATGCTTTATATGTCTTTCGGGGAGGCTGCGTAGCCCTGATTACTTACATCATGTTCACGTATCTCATTACGGAACTGATCACATTGAATCTGAGGCGCGAGACAAGGCTTATCCTCGCTGACCGCGACGCCTGGAAAGGAACAGGTTTTTCCTCGACTCTTTCGATTAAGTTCATCTTTATCATTATTCTGATGGTCACAAACATGGTTATCACTCATGGACTTTCCAGCACCAAGGTAGTTCATTCGGCCTTCGTTACATTCGTTATTTTTGCGGCCATTAATGTCATTGTGGGCGTGCTCATGTGCATATTAATCTTTGTTTCCATCCTGATCACCCTTCGGGAAATTGAGGAGTCGACCTACCACCTGGACGATCAGCAGTCCGCTCATTTCATCTCTGGAAGTATCGACCGGGAATTCTTGAACACGTCCATGGGTCTTTATCACGCCGCCCGCAAAATAATTAAATTCCGGAATGATCTTCAGGATCTTAACTTGTCACTGGAGAAGAAAATAGAGGAAAGGACGGAGCAGATCAATGTCCTGTCGATGACAGACCCACTGACAGGCAGCTACAACCGCAGATATCTCATTGAAAAACTACCCGCCGAGATCAAAAGAGCACAACGTTATAAAAGCTCCTTTTCGCTCGTCATCTGCGATCTGGATCACTTCAAGAGGGTCAACGACAAGCATGGCCATCAGGGGGGTGACCAGGTTCTGATGGAGTTAGTTCAGTGCATCAAGGGCACCTTTAGAAACGACACCGATTGGGTTGCCCGCTACGGCGGAGAAGAATTCACCATCGCCCTGCCCGAAACAGATGCAAACGGTGCAAAGACCTTTGCTGAAAGGATCCGGAAAGCCATGGCCAACAGAGTTATCTTATTCGAAGGGAAGGAAATCCGTATCACTGCGAGCTTTGGCGTGATGGGGTTCGACGCCAGCACCCCTGCAGAACAGATTTCCGCGGAAGGACTGATCCGTCTGGCGGACCATTGCCTCTACCGGGCCAAGGAGGAGGGGCGCAACCGTGTTGTCACCGGCCGTATATAGTCCTGCATGAAAACAAACATACCCAGTATGTGTATGGAACCAATTAAAGCAAAGACAATGAAATTCTGGCTTGTGAGAGAATAAGTGTTCTGGTTTGCGAATCGATCATAAAAAATCCATTGGATTTCTTGGTTTTTGATCCTGTAATCCTCAATTTTCAAATTTCTGCTTTTATGCTACATTATAAGTAATAATCTTCAGTTTGTTTTTGCAGATTTATATAGATCGTATAAATATTGTTAAGGAGGTAACTCATGAGGCTCATGCTGAAAATTATTGGTTGGTCCCTGCTGGTACTTGTTGCGGTTGCGGTCGTGTTTATGGTGGCGAACCGAGTGCCGGACCGCACGGTAGAGGAGCTAAAAGCGCGATGGGCTCCACCACCTTCACAGTTCGTCCAAATCGCTGGCATGAATATGCACCTTCGTGACGAAGGGCCAAGCAACGATCAGACGCCTATAGTGCTACTGCATGGTACGAGTGCGTCGCTGCATACTTGGGATGGCTGGGTTCAGGCATTGAAGGATAGTCATCGTGTCATTCGTTATGACATGCCGGCCTTTGGTCTGACCGGTCCTTCTCCCGATGGCAACTACACAATCGAGAACTATGTGCGCGTCGTGATTGCTGTACTCGATAAGCTCAACGTGAGGCGGTGTGTGCTAGTGGGCAACTCGCTGGGCGGCTATGTTGCCTGGGCGACAGCAGTACTATATCCGGAACGTGTTGATCGTCTCGTACTCGTCGATGCCAGTGGTTATCCCTACAAGTCCCAATCGGTTCCAATCGGTTTAAAAATAGCGCGCACACCAGTGTTTAACAGCCTGATGAAAGATGTGCTGCCGCGCAGCATGGTCGAAGCCAGCGTAAAAAACGTATATGGCAATCCGTCACGGGTTACCCCCGAACTGGTCGACCGCTATTTTGAGCTGACTACGCGAGCAGGCAACCGCAAAGCGCTGGCCGAGCGCTTCCGTCAGACGCAACCTGGCCCACTAGCCGAACGTATACCGGAAATCCGGATTCCAACACTAATTCTGTGGGGTGGTCGCGACCGCCTCATTCCACCCGAACTGGGAGATCGCTTTCACAAAGAGATTACTGGCAGCAAACTCGTGCGCTTTGAAGACCTAGGTCACGTGCCACAGGAGGAAGATTCAGCGCGAACTGTCACGGCGCTCAAAGAGTTCCTCGCTCTATAGCGTAAACAGACACTTTATGATCTGGCGAATTAGGCCTGTAAAGCGGACATGGCAAGAAAGCATACTTAAAATCAGGCTCAGCAGTTGAAAATGGAGACAATGCCCAGTGAGGGCAGAGTATTCTCTAGCCGTGGGTGGGGCTATAGGATCATAGCTACCCCGAAAATACGCGGTCTGGAACACCCTTTCTTTGGCGTTTTAAGGTCTGGGAAGGGCATTTAAGCAACTCCGCTAAGTAAGTACGGAATGAGTCGCTGATTACCCTCAGGGGTATACATTCCTATGCCCTACTAGGAAAAAGTTCATTCTACACGGTCAAATGTGCCTGTCCCCCATTTCTGAGAATTTTGAGTAGCTATCCAATGGTGTATTTCCCTCTTTCAAAAATAATCATTAATGGTATTATGTTCTAAACTAGAAATAGCCAAGCAGAGAGTAATTCAATGAAAAGATATATATCATCTGTGACCGATATTCGCAAAGCAGCTGAACAAGGAAACGCAGATGCCCAGTTCAATCTAGGCTTGATGTACTTTGAGGGTGAAGACGTCTCACAGGACGATGCTGAGGCTGTGAATTGGTGGCGTAAGGCGGCTGAACAAGGACTCGCGGCTGCACAGTTCAATCTGGGTGAGATGTACGAAGAAGGTATAGGCGTTCCGCAAAATGATACAGAGGCTAAGAAATGGTATCTTAACGCGGCTGAGCAGGGAGATGCAGATGCCCAGTTCAATTTGGGTTTGATGTACAATAAAAGTGAAGGCGTTCCTCAGGACGATGCCGAGGCTACGAAGTGGCATCGTAAGGCGGCTGAACAAGGCCATGCGATGGCCAAGACCAAACTTTATATGATGTACAGAGAAGGTAAAGGGGTTCCGCAGGATGATGCCGAGGCTACGAAGTGGCATCTTTATGCGGCAGAACAAGGAATTGCAACTGCCCAGTATAATCTGGGTTTAATGTATAATAGTGGAAAAGGTGTTTCACGGGATGATGCCGAGGCTGTGAATTGGTGGCGTAAGGCGGCTGAACAAGAACTCGCAAAGGCACAGGGCGCTCTGGGTTATATGTACCAAGTAGGTATGGGCGTTCCACGGGACGATGCCGAGGCTGTGAATTGGTATAGTAAAGCTGCTGAGCAGGGGGATGCGAATGCCCAGTATAATCTGGGTTTAATGTACAATAGTGGAGAGGGCGTTCCAAAGGATGATGCCGAGGCTGTGGAATGGTGGCGTAAGGCGGCTGAACAAGGACTTACGGCAGCACAGTCAATACTGGATAAAATTAAGGATAAATAATTGTGGTAGGTAAACTCAACAAGCACTTCAACCTGTAATCCTTATTTTCCAAAGTCATTATTTTATGCTAGGTTACAAATAGTAATCAATAATGATTTTTATTTCTTTTCTTGAAAAAAATATAGGATATATATGTCGACTACTTGGCTTGAATTTTTGAAAAAAGATTTTGTTCAGGGCTTTCCCGCGTTCTGCGGGTTTAAAGTCGTTCGCGTAGATTATTGCAAATTTGAAACCTCTCTGAAGGTCTTAAAGAAACACAGGCAGAAAGATGGATTCGTTCATGCCGGTGTGATAGCAACAATGGCAGACCATACGTCTGGATACACATGCTTTACGACCGTATCAGAGAAATTTCGCATCCTGACGATAGAATTTAAAATTAATTATTTCAAACCAGCTAAAGGTCCTTTAATCGTCTGTCGTTCAAAAGTGATACAAAACGGCAAAAAAATTAAAGTAGTTGAATCTGAAGTATTTTCTGTTTCCAATGGAATCGAAACACTAGTTTCCAAGGGAATATTTACTCAGATAGCCGTGGCTCCTGAGAGTTTTCTCAAAATGACAGATGAATATTAAAAAGTTTCAAGAGATCATGGTAATGATTAACAAGAAAGAAGGTATTGTATGAAGCAACCGGCGGCAGGACAAATACATGAGCGGATCACCGCGATTCCGAATGCCTGGTATCCTGTATATATAATACAAGGACAAGAGAAGAATTTGATGATTGAAGCTGGCATAAATCATCTGGTTCCTCGCTATTTTGCACTGATTAAAGATATACTGAGAGATGAGCAATATCTCAACTACCTCTTTTTAACCCACTCTCATTATGATCATATTGGCTCAGCACATTATTTGAAACAGCATATTCCTGATCTTAGGATCGGAGCCCATGAAAGGCTTGCCGGATTGATGCAAAAACCTTCAGTGCTGGACATGATGAACCGGCTAAGCCACAATCATGTTGAGCTTTTAAAGTATAATGCCACAGACGAAGACCTGACATTGCATCCATTCGAAATCGACATTATCCTGAAACAGGGTGCCGAGTTTGACTTGGGAGGGCTGACCTGCCGTGTCTATGAGACGCCGGGCCATACTAAAGACTCGCTCGCTTTTTACTTTCCGGAGATTAAAACCTTGTTTCCCAGTGAGGCATGTGGTTTGCCTCAGGGTGAAACAGGCAATACTATTCAGGTCGAGTTTCTGGCGTCATATCGGGATTACATCGACTCCCTGAAACTTATGATTTCCCTTGAGCCTGAAATCGTCTGCCTAGGGCACGGCTGGGTGCTGACTCACGAAGATGTGACGGATTTTCTCGAATGTTCTCTTGCCGAAACATTCCAGTACCGTGATCTGATTGAAAGTTACCTGAACACCGCTGACGGTGATGTTGAAAAAGCAACCCAGGAAATGGCCCATGCTGAATACGACATAAAGGGCGGCATACTTCAAGAGCGTATAGCCTACATGATTAACCTTAGTGCTCAGATAAAGCATATAGCCGGACTTTCGGGTTTAGTAATATAGGAATTTGAAAAATCAATGTTTGGAATGTGGTTTGGGTAATTAATTTTTCAATTACCGCCTTCCATTGAAACTATGTAGATATAGTTCTCAATTTTGACGACATTAAAATACTGTTGATAAGTACTTTAACAAACAATAGACTTCTTTCTGTAATTCCCAGATAAAAAATCAGGACTAAAATACAATCTTTCAATCGGAAATGATCAAAAAATGGCAGAATTCTAACTTAACATGTGGTACAAGTATTTGGGGCAGGTCAGTTGAGGAGGGCAAACAGCTTATTATTCGTTTACCCGTCATTCCGGGTCACAATGACAGTGAAGAGAATGTAACAGCCACGGCCAGATTCATCAGCGACAGATTGGGCAACCGAGTTACTCAAGTCCAGCTTCTTCCCTTCCGTCAATTGGGGGTTGAAAAATATGAATCCCTAAGGCTGCGTTATGGGATGGATGGTTTCCCTACCCCTCCACGAGAGGTATGGGAGCAAAATATTTTATTACTTGTTGAGGTAATGAAGTCCTATGGGATACCTGCTGTTGCCGGTAGCAGTAATAAAATATAAAATGAACGAATGTAGCCAATGTCGGCACATAAAAATTCAATATAGATTAATGAGGATCAGCGTGGCTATACGGGATGAACTAAACCGATAGTATGCTGCATTACAAATGG
>CAVQCU010000062.1:0-5605 GCA_963710995.1 uncultured delta proteobacterium | reverse complement strand
ACGCTTATACCCTAAAGGGCACATGGTCTGCGGTGTTGCGCTGCAAACCGTACCGCTCAACGTATATCCATACGTGTGACCTTTAGGTTATACGCCTTGCGGTTCGGTTTTTGCGCGCCTTGCACCTAAACATTTTTGAACGATATTCTTAATCTTTTAAAAGTTTTTCAATTGTGGGAGGATCAAATCCGTCAACTACCTGGCCTTTGATATAAAATAATGGTGTTCCTCTGAGTCCGATCTGTGAAGCAAACTTCATGTGCGCTTTAACTGTTTCATCCACTTTTTTATCGGTGCATGCAGCAAGTTGAGTATTATCAAGCTTTCCACTCAGAGCATCATCATAAGCTTTGGCCACATCTTTTGAACATAAAATGTATTTGGTCTTGTCTGCCGATTCTTTAGACAGCGGGAAAAAGAAAGCATAGATGGTTACATCTTTATGCTGAGTAAAAAATTTATAAGACTCACGGCAAAAGTGACAATTGGGGTCAATAAATTCCACGACAGTCGTTTTTCCATTGCCGATTTTCAGAGCGCTGTCCAAAGGCAAGCTAGCCATCTTTTGCGCCATCTTTTTTAGACTGCTTTCCCGGGTGATATTTACTCCGTCTTTGGAAATTAAGGGGCCGTAAATAATTACATCGTCTTTCGGCATGTAATAATAAATTTGATTGCCGGTATAGACTTCGTACACTCCATTAATCGCTGTGGGTGTTATGCTTTCAAAATTATTTTTGGGGAAGCTTTTCTTGAACTTTTCTATGGGAGATACTACTGGTATTACTTTTTTAGCAAACACAAAAGTTGGAAATAGGAAAAGAATACATAAAATGGTAGCCGTTAATTTTTTCACTGCCTGTCTCCTTTAAAAAAGATTATGGAGTATAAATTTAAATTAAGTCCATGTCTAGTTAAAAATTATTTGTGTTGCCATTCATTCGTTACATAATGATTTCCATAACTTTGTAGTTATTGAGCCGCATAAAACACCAGACTCCTGTCTGGTGATGTAGCGGCAACCCGCAGGGTTCATGCAAGATGTCGCATGTAACATTAAAGAAGCCCCCAGCTCCTGCTGGGGGAGGGTCACTCCTCTGCGTTTTAAGGTTAATTTGCTGGGTCGTCCTGAAATCTATTTCACCTTGACATAAAAACGCTTTCGTCTTAATACTTCTTAGTGCCTAAGGCAAGTTCCCATGAAAATAGAAAAATCGCATCCATGCGGAAAAATGAAAATCGTTTAAGAAAGGAGAAAGATATGAATTTTTTACTGCAACCGAAAAAATACAAGAGTCTCATGGCCGATAAAGGCTCAAAGGCCATTATGGATAAGACCATCGCCTTCTTCGAGAAGATGGGCAAAACCAGACTCCTCGACGACTACAACAAAAAGGTCTGGTACCGTGAGTTTGTCGATTTCATCGGCAAGGAGCAGATTTTTTCCAAGCTGCTCACCCCAAAACAGTATGCCGGTGGCGACCCTGATGCCCGCTGGGACACGGCGCGTAACAGCGAATACAGCGAGTTGCTGGCTTTCTATGGCCTGGGCTACTGGTATTGCTTTCAGGTAACCATTCTGGGATTAGGCCCTATCTGGATGAGTCCGAATGAGACGGCAAAAAAGAAAGCGGCCAAGCTCCTCAAGGAAGGGGCGATCTTTGCCTTCGGCCTGTCTGAGAGAACACACGGCGCGGACATCTACTCTGTGGAGGCAACGCTAACTCCGAAAGGCGCAGGTTCTTACGTGGCCAACGGTGAGAAGTACTACATCGGCAACGGCAACGAGGCCGAGATGGTCTCCACCCTGGGCAAGGTCAAGGACGGTACTGATGACTACACCTTTTTTGTTACCAACTACCGCAACAAGGCCTTTGAGCTGAAGAAAAACGTCATCTCCCACCAGGAGTATGTATCCAACTTCGCTATGCACGACTACCCCATCACCGAAGACGATATCCTCTCCCGGGGTTCCCATGCCTGGGATTCAGCTCTGAATACTGTGAACATCGGCAAGTTCAACATCGGTCCGGCCTCAATCGGTATTGCCGAACACTGCTTCTACGAGGCCATTACGCACGCTTCCAACCGTATACTCTACGGCGTGAAAGTAACGGATATGCCGCATGTGCGCAAGAATTTCATGGATGCCTGGTTGCGTCTGTTGGGAATGAAGATATATCAGCGCCGCGCCACCGACTACTTCCGGGGCGCGTCAGATAATGACCGCCGCTACCTGCTGTATAACCCCACGAGCAAGATGAAGGTGACCCTGCAGTCCGAAGAAGTGGTCAACCTGCTTTGGGACGTGATCGCTGCCAAGGGCTTTGAGAAGGACACTATTTTCCACATGGCCGCAGCCGATGTGCGCGGCCCATCCAAACTCGAGGGCACAGTGCATGTGAACGTTCAGCTCATCCGCAAGTTCATGAAGAACTACTTTTTCATCCCGATAGAGTATGCCCCGGCAACACCAGACTTCTCGCTTAAGGATGACTCTTTCCTGTTCAACCAGGGCCCCACCAAGGGTCTGGGCAAAGTCCAGTTCCACGACTATAAACCCGTGTTCGAGGCCAACAAAGGACTGCCCAATGTGTCCACCTTCATCAAGCAGATCGAGATCTTCAAAGAGATGCTGGAGAAGGCCGGACCGGACAAGGCCCAGGATATGGACCCCTCGTGGTCCCTTCCGGTGGGTGAGATGTTCTCCATTGTTGTTTATGGCCAGCTGATTCTGGAGCAGGCTAAGTTCGACGGACTTGATTCGGATATTCTGAACCAGATCTTCGACTTCATGGTGCGTGACTTTGCTCACTTTGCCCTGCAGATCTACGGCAACCACAACTCCAAAGACGAGCAACGGGCATACTGCACAAAGATCATGCTCATTAAGGCAGTCGCAAATCCAGAGCAGTACAACAAGGTATGGGAAAAGTATGTTTCTGTGTTGAACTGTGAGTACGCTATGAATGAGGGGTAAACAGTAATTTTACAAAAGTCCTAAAAATGAGATAGCCATGCTACGCCCATATCCTCTGCTAACGGAGGATATGGGCGTATTTTTATAATTCTTGGTATAGTTTTTCTATTTCTTTTGAGTATGCCTTCATAGCTTCTCTGCGCTTGAGTTTCATGGTCTGGGTGACTAATCCGTTTTCCAGAGTAAAATCTTCGCTCGTAAATATGAATTTCTGAGGTATTTCATATCCGCCGTATGATTTTTTCAGATGTCTTTTAATTTCCTCTGATAAAAAATCCTGGATATTTTTATTCTTTACTACTTCCTGCGGTGAACCCTGCGCCCATTTAGCGATCCGGTCATCTTTTTTCATTGTCGCGAAATCAGGAACGATGACACCGATGTTGTATGATTTGCCTTCGCCCCATACAAATGCGTTGGTAATGTTATGTAATAGTTTGATGTCGGTTTCAATGGATTCAGGGTGAATGTATTTGCCATTGGAAAGTTTATATTCATCTTTAAATCTTCCGGTAATATAAAGAAAACCGTCGGCGGTCAGTCGGCCTTGATCGCCGGTGCGTATTCCAGGAAAGCCATTCCAATTGTCCTTCATCATGATTTGGGCGGTCTGTTCCGGCTTATTGTGATATCCCATCATCACATGAGCCCCGTAAGCTATAATTTCTCCATCATCGCTATCATCATCAGTTACGGACTTGTCAATTTTTACATGCATATTTTCCACGCATTTACCGACTGACCCATACCTGTTGCCCCAAAGCGGAGAATTCATTGTGATCGCGGGTGAAGTTTCGGTTAACCCGTAGGCGTCGTAAGTAGGTATGCCGAGATCAGCAAAGAACATTGCTATCTCAGGATTCATTACCGCGCTTGCCGTAAGAACGCCTGTAAGCCGGCCTCCGAACCTTTCCCTGATTTTTGAAAATACGATTTTATCGAGTATTTTTAATTTCACTGATTTATTTGCCTTATCCCTGCATTTTACCGCTTCCCTGCACGTCATATCAAAAAGCATCTTTTTGAGTCCGCCCTCTTCGTGCATTTTTGCCTGAATCCCGTCGTAGATTTTATTGAAAACCTTGGGAACCGCTATCAGGTATGTAGGCCTGACCTTGAGAAAATCTTCGGCCAGTGTGTCGACCGATTCCATCAGCGCGATAGCTCCGCCGAACTGCATAAAATTGTGCAACTCCGCGCTCAGCCCATAGCTGTGCGCCCAGGGAAGAATAGCCAGAGAGATGGAATTTTCATTAAGATCAGGATAGATGTGATAACCGGATTGAGAGCATACGGACAGGTTGCCGTGAGAAAGAAGGACGCCCTTGGGTTCTCCAGTAGTTCCGGAAGTATAAATCAATTCAGCCGGCTCCGACCAATGAGGCTTATATGATTTAACCGGATTTTTGACTCCGGCTTCTTCCAGCGCCTTGAGGCTGTTTGCGCCTTCACCGTAGATTATAAATATTTCTTTTAAATTTTCGATTTCGTTTTTAAAATGCTTTATCTTCTCGAAAAGTTTTTCATCCTTTACAAAAAGATATTTTAGTCCGCTGTCTTTTATTATGTATTGCCAAATTTTCATTAATTCTTTTTCGTACATCGGCACAAACATTGCGCCGAGCCCGTGTGACGCGTTTTCCAATACATACCATTCGACGGAGTTTCCGATGATAACGCCTACAGCATCACCCTTGCTTATGCCCAGTTGGTGAAGGCCGCCCCTGGCGTTATTTATTCTTTCGGCAAGCTGTCTGTAAGTTATCCATTCGTAGAGTTTTGTTTGAAGATTTTTTGTTCCAATGGCGTTTCGATCACAACATTTGGCTGCCGTGTCTTCAAATAAATCTACGAGATTTCGCGGATGTTTGTAAAATTTATCCAGCTCTTCAATTTGTTTTTCCGTATATCGGATCATAATCTTTCACCTCTATATTATGGTTCCTTACTATAGTTTGTCCCCGAAAAAATGGGCACCTCTTTTAGCTGTTTTGACATAGTTTTGTCCGGAAAGCAATAGTGAGTCAATCCCGCGACTTGTAAATGCATATTCTGGTCTGAACCCGCCAATTGTTCTTTTTCCATAGACACCAACCATTCTAAAAAGAAAACCGCCATCCAGAATGTCAGGAAAGACAGAGAAAGGTTAAGAAGTTGAGCGATCGCGTTCAATAATTTGAAGTAACTTATTGATTACTGGATGAAACATGCGATGTCTTGAAGGCGAATTGCTACTTCTAACATAGTGCAGATAACTTCCTGTAGGTTTTAAAATAGAATTTAAGCAATAGATAGAAGATTACAATCGTTAATCAATTATTAGGAATAAAAAAGGCAGAGCCAATTTGACTGACCTGCCCCAAATACTTGTACCACATGTTAAGTTAGAATTCTGCCATTTTTTATTTCTCAATTCAGGTACGCCTCTGGCGCTGGAGAACGATAATTCAAGGAACTATGTGGCCTGAATGTGTTGTATTCCATGCGCCATTTTTCAATTAACGTTTTCGCTTCTTTCAAAGTATAGAATATTTCTGTCTTTATCTTCATAATTCTTCTCCTAAGTTAATTTGGTCTGTAGTTTTGATAGAATACTTACGCAAGCAACATGCCCAATCAACAAAT
>CAVQCU010000061.1:0-3819 GCA_963710995.1 uncultured delta proteobacterium | reverse complement strand
GCCGATCGCCACCTGCTGCAGCGCATTGTCCAGATTATCCACCGCCAAATTAAGAGACTCTTTGATCTTGGCGTGATCGCCCTTATAGTCACCTTTGACACGGGCCGTCATGTCTTTGTTGGCTACCTGGACCAGGGCCGTTGAGGCCTCGTTGATCGGACCCATCACTGCATCCAGGGTTTTATTGACGCCATGAACGATATCTTGATAGGCGCCCTTAAAATCCTGTTCATTGCCGCGGATGTCTAATTTTCCTTCCAGAGCCGACCTAGTCAATACATTAATTTCCTTGACCAGATTCTTGATGGTATCCGTCATCTTTTTCAGGGCCGGCCCGATTTCATCCTTTTCATCCATTATTGGGGTCTCGATATTAATATTACCTTCCGATATTTGTTGCATCCCTTTTACTACGTATTTTTGAAGATTATCAGCGAACTGGTCCATTGCTCGTGTTAAAATACCTATCTCATCCTTTCGCCTTAGTTTAATCCGTTGGGAAAGATGCCCTTTCTCCATTTCCTGTATCATCACCAACGCCTTGTTCACTGGCCAGGTGAGGTACCTAGTCAGTAACAGCCCTAGAAGCAAAGCCACCACCACCACAAATGTTGTGGAGATAAGCAAAGAGATGGAAGCTGTAGAGGCGGCAGCATTGTTCGCTTTGTTGGCCTCTGCGGCACTCTTGCGGTTGAATTCATTAAGGTCATGGATGGCAGAGAAGGTTTTCTTCCGAGCTTTGACCACATAGCTTCCTTCGTCCATCAGACGTTCAACCTCATAATTTTTGTTATCAGCCACCAATTTCATTATTTCTTTATAACCGCGCTGCATTTCAGGCCATGCGGCATCAAAGTCAGCAATTATCTTCTTCTCCTCGGCATCGATATTTCTATCTTTATAAATCCGCATTTCATTGTTCACCGAACTCATGATATCATTAATACTCTGCGCCGTTTTATTCCTTTCTGCAGGAACGGCAATATAAAGGTAGATATCTCGCATTTTTTCAATGTTGGTGTTGATGGACCACATCTCCTCAATGGCCATCGTATTTCGCCTGTACATCACATCGCCCCTGGCCGCTAATGACTTTATACTAGTGTACCCGATCACGGCTATTGCCGTCGAAAAGACTATCACCGCCAACAAGCTCACGATAAGCCTAGTGCCGATTTTGATGTCAAACATGTTTCTTCTCCTTTTTATTGTTGGCTTCATTATTTATTTTAGTTTTTGCTTCTTTGGATTCGGCCCCGGTCTCTTCGTTTTCTTCGCTGGCAGCCTTTTTCAGGTGAATAATATCGGAAGCGGTTATAACTTTTTCGATATCCGAGAACAGGCGAACCTTGCCTCCGGTCTTGCCCACACCCAAAAGATATTCGGTATCAACATCCGCCCCGAAGGACGGGGTATCCTCGATGTCCCCGGAAGCCACGTTCATCACCTCCGAGACCTTATCTACTAAGATCCCCATTATCAGGATGGCAATTTTAATGACGATGATGCAGGTCTCGTCGGTGATCTGGCTCTGGTTCATGCCGAATTTGATTTTGAGGTCCATGATGAGATGGATCTTGCCCCGCAAATTGATGACCCCTAGGATATACTTGGAGGTCAGCGGCACCGGCGTGATCGGCATCCGTCCGATGATCTCCTGCACCTTGAGGATCTCTACTCCGTATTCTTCGCTGGCCAGGAAAAAGGTCAGGTATTTACCGGCTCGGGGATCAACCTTGATGGACTTATTCTCCTTAACTGCAGTCGCGTTGTGCATGCTTTTACCCCCTAATATGGCATACTTGTTGCGCTGCTATATTTAAACATTGTCGGGCTATGCTGATTATTCCGGTAGCGTCCAGGATCAAACCTATAGCACCGTCATTCATGATGGCTACGCCGACCACTACCGACACATCACTTATTTCCATATCTATTTCCATGCCTGGACCTATGCCAAACACTTATACCACAAGTTAAGTTAGAATTCAGCAATTTTGACGATTACCGATTGAAAGATTGAATAATTACGAAGATTGATGGTTTGAGGAAGTAAAAAATTATTTCGCTAATATTAAGTGTTTGTAGAAAGTTAATATTAGCCCGGTGTTAGGGGGCAGATCAGACGCCTGTTTTTTCGAAATCTTCCTTCAGCTTTATCTTCATCACCTTTCCCACTGGCGTCAGAGGAAGAGCATCCTTGAATACGATTTGGCGCGGCACTTTGTAGTCGGCAAGGTGCCCCTTGCAGTAATCTATGATTTCCTCCGCTGTGAGATTTGTTCCGGGCCGCGAAACGATATAACATCTACCCACCTCGCCCAGAACGGTATCGGGTACTCCGATGTCTGCCACAAGCAGCACCTTGGGATGCCTCGATATCAGATTCTCCACCTCTGCAGAATTTATAATTGTAGGAGTCACGGTCTTGTATGTCAAGGAAATCTTGATCACAAAAAAGGTGTGCGAATTGTATTCATTTCCAATTGAAAGGTTGTATGAATTGGGAAAATAAGGAAAAAAGACTTACAGGAAGTTATCAATAACAATCCCAACCCTTTTTATTTACCATCCACCATCTTCTTTAATTCCTTTCCCACCTTGAAAAACGATGACTTCTTTGGTTTCACCTCTACATGTTCCCCATTTCTAGGATTCCTTCCTTTATAAGCTTTATATTTACGAACAGTAAAGCTCCCAAATCCCCTGATTTCAATCCTGCCGCCATTTTTAAGTTCATTTGCAAAACCTTTAAACATTAAATCAACTATTTCCGTTGCCTGTTTTCCCGTTATATTTTTCTTTTCAGCAAGAGCTGTTACTAAGTCCGATTTATTCATGACAAACTCCTTATATGAATGATTTATTATGATAAAAGCATAATCATTATTTTACAAATCCTGTTTACTCTTATCTTTAAGAAAGAAAAGAATTACAAATCCCAGCAAACTAAATAGTCCCAATAATCTCCATGCACCACTATATCCCTTTTCCCGTGCATATAACCAACAACTCCATATCAATAAAAAATATCCGCTAATAAAAAGTATTGCGCTCAAGGCATCATTCATACCAATAGGACTTTCAACAAAAATACCAACAATTTGTAGAATGAACCCTGAACTAATACCTATATAGACACTCTTTTTGTTAGTTGTTAACATTTTTAATTCTCCTTAAATCTTACTTTTCTCAAAGAATTATAATTTATATTTATTTCACAACAAATGCCAAACTCCCTAAATGATTTATAATGTTTGTTTGCCCAACTGCTCACACCGATCTCTAATGCATACCACCAGCGTTTCCAAATCACTTTCCGGCAGATTCAATAAAAAGTCCAGATCAACATCTGTCTTCAGTAATTTTTTGATGATTTCCAGCAACTCTGTTTTGTCCATCATATTATTAACCAAGAAATTCTCCTCTTTAACCTCTTCTAATCAGGGATAAACGTTACAGTAAGAATAAAACAAAGTTTTTATAAAATCAATTTGTATTAACCAATTATCTTTTTAAAAGAAATACTGTGACATGACCGGTAAAAAAAATAGAGAGAGGTTGGGATAATTCATTAGGTTTTATACTCAACCCATATTTTTCGTGTAAAAATATTTCTAGTTATTATCCACTCTGGATTAAAAGTAAATAGGTTGTGAGCAACTTGACTTCCTAAGTACCACCATGTCGGTGGTAAAAATATGAATGGAAGAGCCACAACTTTCCTACCTCTTGTCTTGACTCTACAAGTCATGTGATTATTTTGAATTATTTTCACTATTAAAAAGCAATATTTCATCAACTCCTTAAGTCCCGGAG
>CAVQCU010000060.1:0-14468 GCA_963710995.1 uncultured delta proteobacterium | reverse complement strand
CCACGTATTGCTGAAATCTTTTTGAGTGAATAAATTTAATTCTTTCATGTTTTCCGTATCTTTAGAATCGTTTTATTGCGACTACTAAGGTTCCTTTGCTTTAGACTTTGCGCTGTAAAATATAGTCTATATTTTTTTATTTAACATCAAGTTTTTATGTTGGCAAGAATAAATCACAGGTATTAAACCCTCCGCTACGCGGGATTGTTTTAGATAGCGATTCCCCTACGCCTATAGTGACCTTTAGGTTATTCGCTTTCGGAATTAAAGTTTCAACAATAATCACCTTTATCGGAACTATACCCACATTTTGCGCTCAATATGTCCTGTTTAAAATACTTCTCCTGCCAAAATTATATTGACTTACAAAATATTTTGCCTACAGTCTCATTATGAAAACGGAAGTCCTTCTCAAGCTTATTCATTTTTCAATCTTACCCAAGGATGATCGGAAACAGGCGCTGAGCATTCGCTGCTTTTTTATGGCGTCAGCCTTGTATATCTTTGTCCTTTCCTCGCCTATGTCGCCTATTTGGCAAACATTATGGAATGGCAGGCGATTCACGGGTAAATAATTGCCGCTCCGATTATCAACATTGTTTTATATATCGTTTTTCGCACCGGCCTCAATCTGAAAATGTCTGATCCCAGTCTCACGGTTGTCCAGATCTGTATTGGCATCCTCATGGTAATGTATGGAATGTATTTCGCCCATGAGGCCCGTGGCGGCCTTTTGCTGGTCTACGTCATTATTCTTATGTTCGGCATCTTCCGCCTCAGTACCCGCAGTTTTTTATATATCAGTATTTTCACCCTGCTGACCTACGGGATCGATATCATTATGCTCTATTTCTACCGTCCTCAAGGCGTCAATTTTAATATTGAATATCTCCAATTGGGCGTCCTCGCCCTTATCCTGGTGGCTTTTTCCGTCATCGGCGGATATATCAGCTCTCTCCGTCGCAATTTGAACATCAGCAAAGCTGAACAGGCGAAATCCATCGAGATCATCAGGGAAATGGCCATCCGGGATGAATTGACCGGCCTGTTCAACCGTCGCCATGTCCTGGAACTCCTTGATTACGAAAAGAATCGTTCATCACGCGGCGGCGGCCTCTTCTGTCTTGCCATCCTGGATATTGACCACTTCAAAAATGTGAATGACACCTATGGGCATCTGGTAGGTGATGCGGTATTGCAGGCAATCGCCACCACGATGAAAACTACCATGCGCAACACGGAATATTGCGCACGCTATGGCGGCGAGGAATTTCTGATCGTACTGACGCAAACGACTATAAAAGGAGCGCTCATCGGCGCAGAACGCGTGCGCACTAACATCGAAAAAATCCCATTTTCAGACATTGGCTCCGATTTTAAGATTACCGTTTCCATCGGCCTTTCGGAATATAAAATGCAGGAAGACATTGACAGTATCATTGCCCGTGCAAACGAAGCCCTTTACCGGGCCAAAAATGGTGGACGAAACCGCGTTGAAACCGCTTAGTGATGAATCACGGGTATGAACCATAAAGCAAGCTTTAGAAACAGATTCCGCCGCAAGCTGCGGGGCATTAATATAGTCCCACTTAGCTTCGCACGTGGGATAATTCGACTAACGCTTCAAACTTCACTTCGTTCGTTTTCAGCGAGTCTCATTACAACTTACAGATATTACTGCACTGCGTTTGTAATATCTGAGTTTCATTAGAATTGGAGTTTCAACAATAATCACCTTTCGAAGAAAATTGACAAACCCGCCTATTCCCTTGTAGAATAAAGAAAACTAATTACAGGAGTAACCGTATTGAACTATTTATATCAATTACCAAGAGTAATTTTAATCGTCACAATAATAATGGCCAGTGTAATTAACGTAGAAGCACAAACAGGGTGGCACCAATCAGTTGGACAATCCCTTATCAATGCGCTTAAAATCAGCGAATCTCTGACCTTCTGCAATGAGCCGGTTCCGCTTAGCGATCCTGATGTAAAAGAACGGCTGGAAAGAGAATTGCTTGTATCTTTGGATAACAGCGACGATGTTATTTTGTGGCTTAAACGCGCTAATCGTTATTTTCCTCATATTGAAAAAGTTTTAAAAAATAATTCCCTGCCCGACGATTTAAAATATATCGTCATAGCCGAAAGTTCTCTGAAGCCGCTAGCAACATCAAATAAAGGAGCTGTTGGATTTTGGCAGTTTATCGAAAACACAGGCGTTAAATATGGAATAAAAATCAATAACGATATTGATGAACGACGCAATTTTTTTACTTCTACGGAAGCAGCAACAGCTTATCTCAAAGACCTTTACGCGCTTTTCGGTTCCTGGACTCTGGCTGCAGCCTCTTATAACATGGGCGAGGAAGGTCTGAAAACGGAAATGTTGGTGCAAAAAGTGAACAATTATTATCAGCTTTACTTAAATCAAGAAACGCAAAGGTACGTTTTTAGAATTTTAGCGGCAAAGATCATCATGTCTAATCCGGAAAAATACGGATATTATTTGACCGAAAGAGATCTTTATAAGCCGGTACAATTTGATCGTGTAGAAATAACCGCAAATCAACCGGTGCCAATCTATATCATTGCCCAGGCGGCGATGACTTATTTTAAAGTAATCAAGGATCTTAATCCCCATATAAAGAATTATTATCTGCCTGCCGGCAAATATAATCTTCTGTTGCCTAAGGATACGGCCTCCGGATTTTCCGAAAGATATGAAAATCTTCTGAAGCAATGGCTTGACGAAAAAGAAAAAGCTGTTTACACGGTTAAAAAAGAAGACAATCTACCCACTATCGCTAAACGTTTTAATGTGTCGGTTAAAGCAATAATGATCTGGAACGGTATCTCCAATGCCAAGGATGTGTCATCTGGAGACCAGCTCTTTATCTTTTCCAATACAACATTCAAGCCAGAGAATAATACCGATGAAAATAAAACAGTGGAAGATCCTATCTTGCCGCTTCCCTAAGATTGTCAAAAAACCCCATGTTTTGGGGGTTGTTCAAATACCATATTTCTTGACAAATGTTTTTTTCTGACTTAATTGCTATTCAGCCACTGATGTGAACCGTAAAGCAAACTTTGAGATTTAGTAAGGCAACAAAGAAATGATGAAACTTGTTGATAGAATAAAAAAACTGAAGAAAGAAAAAAATGCCGTTATTCTGGCTCATAATTACCAACTTCCTGAAGTTCAAGACATTGCCGATTTTGTAGGTGATTCATTAGGATTAAGCATCGAAGCGGCGCGGACAGATGCCGCCATAATAGTTTTTTGCGGCGTCCATTTTATGGCGGAAACCGCGAAGATATTATCTCCGCAAAAAATTGTATTGCTTCCGGATAAAAATGCCGGTTGTCCAATGGCCGATATGATTGATGCCGAGGGCTTAAAGTCCCTTCAGGAAAAACATCCTGATGCTGTAACCGTCTGCTATGTGAACACTTCCGCCGCAGTAAAAGCACATTGCGATTATTGCTGCACTTCCGCCAACGCTCTAAAAATTGTGCAAATTATCTTGCTCAATCATAAGGATAAGGAAATTATTTTTATTCCCGATAAATATTTGGCGCAATACGTTTCCGCGCAAGTGAAGCATGATTTCATTATTTGGGAAGGATATTGTCCAACCCATGCTAAAATCTTACCGGAAAATATTATGCAAGCCAAAAATCTGCATCCAAAAGCAAAGGTTATTGCACATCCGGAGTGCAGACCGGAAGTTTCGGCGCTAGCCGATGTTGTTACTTCCACTGAAGGAATGAGCAAATATATTAAAAAATCGCCGGAGAAAGAATTCATTATTGGTACGGAAAATGGTATAATTCACAGAATGAAAAAAGAAAATCCAGATAAATTTTTTTATCCGGCAACAGAACTGGCTGTTTGTCCCAACATGAAAAGAATTACATTGGAAAAAGTTCTTTGGTCGCTTGAAGATTTATCCTATGAAATTACAGTGCCGCCGGATATTATGGAAAAAGCGCGACTCTCCATAGAAAGAATGCTGCAGATAGTTTAAATTTGCCATGTGCCGGATATTGTAACGAAAAAAATAAATGAAGAAAAATATTATTGCCTCAAATAAATTTCCTGTTTTTGGACCATATTCCGCCGCCGTGGAAGCAAAAGACATTATTTTTATTTCCGGACAGCTGCCAATTGATCCGGCAACCGGTGAAATCATCAACGATATTAAAACAGCCACCAGACAAGTGCTCATCAATATACAAACGATACTCGAAAAAACTGGTTTGGATATGTCTAATATTGTCAAAACAACAATCTTCTTAAAAAATATTGCCGATTTTCCCGCTGTTAATGAAATATACGCCGATTTTTTTCCTCAAGAACCACCGGCGCGATCAACTATTGAAGCAAGCGTCTTGCCCAAAGAAGCGCTTATAGAGATCGAGGCTATCGCCATAAGAAGATAGATAATATTACTAAGGTATCTAAATAATCAAAAGAATTAACCTCTTTATTTTTCCTTTAGACACAAAATTACAAGTTGGCAAAGACTTTATACTGGAGACACAAATTTGCAAGGTATACTCCTACGGTTTGGTAGTGGGTCAGTTTGATTAAACAGTAAATAGCAGTTGTCTACTGCGATGTTTTCCAATACGGCGACATGCCCCGCAGTCTTTCAATGATTGCGGGCATTTTATCAATTACAAAATCAATCTCCTTTTCGGTATTGTAAATGCTTAAGCTAAACCGAATTGACCCATGCGCCATAGTGAAGGGCACGCCCATCGCCCGTAAAACGTGAGAAGGCTGTAATGATCCTGAAGTACAGGCCGAACCGGAAGATGCGCATATTCCCAGTTCATTCATCAACAAGAGAATTGCTTCGCCCTCGACATATTCAAAACTGATATTCGTTGTATTGGGTAAACGATTAGCGGTGTCACCATTGACTCGGCTTTGGGAAATCCTTTCCAAAAGCTCTTTTTCCAGCTTATCCCGTAAACGCTTCACTTCTTTATTTTCTTTTTGCATATTTTTATCTGCGAGCTCACAAGCTTTACCCAAACCAATTATGCTCGGAGTATTTTCGGTACCGCCACGGCGTCCTTTTTCCTGATGTCCGCCAATAAGAAAAGGCGAAAATCTGGTGCCGCGACGCACGTAGAGAATACCAATTCCTTTGGGCGCGTGAAGCTTGTGCCCAGATATGGAAAGCATATCGATGACATTGTTTTTCATTTTAATTGGAATTTTGCCGGCGCTTTGAACAGCATCAGTATGAAATAAAATCCCCTTTTCATGCGCTAACCTAGCCGCCTCTTCAACCGGAAAAATCACTCCGGTTTCATTATTTCCCCACATCAGACTGACCACAGCGGTATCTGGAGTCAGGTTTTTTTCCAGACTCTCCAGATCCAGTAAGCCATTTTTATCTACAGGCAGTTCTGTTATCCGATAGCCCTGCGTCGCCAATTGCGCGCATAATGCATGAATTGCGGGATGTTCCACGCGGCTGGTTACGATATGCTTTTTATCCGGATGAATCGCCAACGCAGATCGGATGGCGGCATTATCACTTTCCGTACCGCAACTGGTGAAAATGATTTCCTCCGGCGTCGCGCCCAAAAGCGCCGCCACCTGCTCACGCGCAATACGAATTTTCTGTCCAACCTGACCGCCAAAACTGTGCATGCTGGAAGGATTGCCGTATAGTTCACGAAAATAAGGCAGCATCGCCTCCAATACATCTTCTGCCACCTGAGTTGTGGCATTGTTATCCAAATAAATTGTACTCATTTAGCGACCTCCTCAACCACTATATCCGGCGAAACAAGTTCTTTAAGACGATGCTCCACAAAGTGTTTCAGAGTTATATCCGAAGCTTTGCAAGTAGAGCAAGCGCCGCGCGTGGCGACAATGACACGATTGCCGATAATATCGATAATTTCTATGTCACCGCCGTCATGTTTGAGCGAAGGCCTGATTTCCCGCTCAATAGTTTCTTCGATAATCCGAATCTTCTGAATATTGGTTAGTTTTGGTTTAGTATCGGTTTTCGGCTCACTGCGTACCTGATCAATGATTTGCTGAATGGCGTCATGACAAGATCCGCAACCGCCGCCGGCTTTGGTATAGTTGGTCACATCTTCCACAGTGGAAAGATTATTTTCGCGCACTGCCCGTTCGATTTCTTTATCGGTGACACCAAAACATTCACATATAATTTTTGCGCCTGCCTCCAGGGCCGGAGCACCGCGGTAATTTTCTACCGCTTTTTCCAATGCCTGCTTACCCATGACGGAACAGTGCATTTTTTCGTCCGGAAGCCCCCCCAGATAACCGGCAATATCCTGATTGGTGACTTTGAGCGCCTCTTCCACTGTCATTCCTTTGATCATTTCCGTCAGGGCTGAAGATGAGGCAATAGCGCTGGCACAGCCAAATGTTTTGAATTTGGCATCCTTTATTTTTTTATTCTCATCCAGCTTAAACGTAAGTTTGAGCGCGTCACCGCAGGCAAGCGACCCGACTTCCGCTATACCATCCGGATTTTCGATTTCGCCGACATTGCGTGGATTGAGAAAGTGCTCTTTAACCTTGTCTGTATACTCCCACATAAAACACTCCTTAAAATTGAAAATCTCAATCAGATTGTTATTCTCAATGATCAGTTGATTTATAATTATATAACTAAAATTAATCCTTTTCAATTGCAAGTATTTTTTATAGTATTTGTAACCATAATTATAAAATGATATTATTCTCACAAAGTTCCGGATAATATTTCAAAAGGATTATATATGCAGATGAGAATGGATATGTCTCTTACGGAAAAAAGTGGGTTTATGGAAAATTGCTCATTTGAACAATACAGCCAGTACCCTCTCATGGCTTATTCCGAGTTCATGCCGCCAGTTCATTTCACTTGCCGTACGCGAGGTGGAAAGACAAAAGGGTTTTTCCAAAAAGATGTCCCCCTGGAATTTCCCATCACCGAGTATGAAGAGGCCTTTGAACTACAACCAGGTTTGGAAAGTATTGCTCTTCAAATTTTGAAAGCGTTATCTCATCTGACCAAAGGGGAAGCTGCTGAAGGCCTGGCCAGAAACAAACTGATCAACAACCCCTATTGGCCTGATGAACTGGCAGGGCAGGTACAAACATTAAGGAATGAACCGCTTGTCATTCTTCTACCTCTTTCCCTTTCATTGACGCAGGACGACAAAGGCAGGAAACGCTGGACGTTTTTCGGCGCTAGTGAACAAGGCCCCTTTCGATCATTCTGGAAAAGTTTTTTTACATCCGGGCAAGATGAGATTCAATCGGAAAAAGTCACAAGATTCATCCAATCCATTCTGAATACAGCCTATGGTGAATCCTGCAACAGCCTGGCTGATCTTCTACAAATTGGTTTTCGTATTTTTGCAGGTGTTGGAGACCCACAAAAAACACTCCGGCCAATGTGGACATCTCCATTCATCTGGAATGACGGGATGGATTTAAAAGGAGTAAAGTATCTCCTTAGCTTTGAACCTTTCGAGACTCTTCCGGAAAAGGTAAAAAAAGCTTACTTGAATGGGAGCATCCACTTACTGCCCTTTCCGGGCAGCCTGCTTTTCTGGGGCGTTCCTGGTTACAGGCAAATGCAGAGTGAATTATTCATGTCCAACCAGATTCCCCTTTTGAATCTTGTCGAACGTCATGAAGCTCCTTATGGTCTCAGAGTTCCGCAATCAGGATGGCTTCACATACCATCTCCTAGCAATCCTTCACCGCATGAAGACTTCGGCCCGTTAAGAAGTACCTTTCAACGCACTCACAGAGGAACGAAGGTGGATCGTCACGAGGATGAACTTGCTCCCCCCGGACGTTTAGATCATATCCTTCATGTATTATTCAGCACTGATTCCGATGATCTGGAACTGTATGGAAAACCAATGGCGCGTAACAGTCAGATTTGGACACAGAACCACAAGCTGCTGCTCGACGGCCCAAAGGCAACAAAAACAGAAATCAGGACTGCGCTGCAAACAATCAAGCAAGGCGGCTTATTTGGATACCGATTTCAGTATTCACCGCTGATTATTGAATCACATCAAATATACTGGCATCGTCCGCTTGTTGCATATCTTCTACCCAATGAAGAAAAACCCATTGTCCTGCCCGATGCTCCTTCCGGATATTTCACAGCTTATGACGTGGAGCATCCCGACCTTGATCATCCCCTTGAATTCCGGCCATCTATTTACAAAAGAAGCATTCCCAAAAAAGTCATAGAACTTTTTAAAGATAAAATACACGAGCACAAGACAATTACCAGGACTTTAAATTTGGTCTTGGCACAGGAACTTCTGGGTAAAGAAAAACTGCCTTATTCTTTCGCCAGACAAATTTTGATGCTGCCGGAAAATAAAACGCTTGATGACTGGTTAGAATCACTTCATGGTTCTGACAATAATAACGAGCAGGGACAATCCCTTGGCGATCAGCTTCGCGATTTGATTGCCGCTGAAAATAAACCCCTCCCCTCTTCCAATACAAAAGCGCTGCCGGATTCCCTGACTTTCAGCGACAGCTCTCTGCGTTCCTTTGAAGTCCAATATTGGAAGGATATTTGCACTCTTTCTGCCGGGGAATATCTCAATAAAGCCAATTCTGATTGTATCCTGGATGCTGCCACTCAGAAAAAACTTATCCATCATCAGAGAGATCTGGAAGCTCTGGGCGATTATCTTCTTGTCTATTACAGACGGGTTATAGATGAGCAACAAATGCAGGGGAACGCGCTTGCCGGTGATCTTCCCTTTAAGTGGGAAACCGATTTTGACTTTGACTGGTGGGGAGGCTGGGCAAGAAATCAGGAGGGGCTCACCCACGAGCGGAACATCATGATAGTCATTCCGGGACTCAACCGGCAAAGAGCCGTCATTATGGCGGATCATTATGACACGGCTTACATGGCCGATGTTTATTACAAGGATCAGGGAGGATCCGGCGCCCGTATTGCCTCCGCAGGAGCTGACGACAATCACTCGGCCACAGCCACGTTGATGCGCGCCGCGCCGATATTTTGTGATCTGAGCCGAAAAGGAAAGCTGGCCTGTGATATCTGGCTTATTCATCTTACCGGCGAAGAATTTCCCGCTGACTGCCTGGGCTCTCGCTATCTCTGCCGGCAGATCGTGGAAAAGACTCTGAAATTACATCTGCCGAATGAAAAAGAATATGACCTTTCAAAAACTGAAATTCAGGGAGTCTTTGTGCTGGACATGATTGCGCACAACAATGAAGCACGCCCATACAAGTTCCAGATATCGCCGGGAACCGGTCCGGAATCGATACGCTTAGCCTATCAGGCACATATCGCCAATGAAATTTGGAATACCTGCACTGATGCCTGGAATAAACACCCTTCGCGTCGCGCGCTGGAACAGGGAAAGCGCAGTCCTGACGGAAAAATTATACCGAACATCGCTGGGTACCCGAAGCTGGATGGCCAGGTGCGACTCCCCCGCGACCCTCTGAGCACGCTTTACAACACCGACGGCCAAATCTTCTCGGACGCGGGCATTCCTGTGGTGCTATTCATGGAAAATTATGATATCAACCGCAAAGGATATCACGATAGTCAGGACATCATGACCAATATCGATCTTGATTACGGCGCGGCTGTGGCGGCGATTGCCATCGAAACAGTGGCAAGAATAGCTACTGCGCAGATCTGAATATTAAAGGAGATTAAAACAAATGAACATACTCGGCATCAACGCCAGCCCCAGAGGTTCTAAAAGTCAAACACGGAAACTGGTCCAGGCTGTTCTAGATGGAGCAAGCTCTAAAGGCGCAACTGTCGAACTGGTGGATCTTTGCAGATTGAAGATGGAATATTGTAATGCCTGTGGAATCTGTTATGAGACCGGCAAGTGTGTAAAAAAAGATGATCTCCAGACTCTTTACAAAAAAATACTGTCCACTAACGGACTGGTTATGGGTTCACCCAACTACTTCCACTCAGTCACTGCTCAAATGAAAACCCTGATTGACCGCATGGCTGACGCTGTTCACTGTCAATTATTGACTGGCAAATACACGGTTAACATAGCCACATCGGGAGGCGCCGGGCAATACACACAGGTCATTGATTATTTAAATGAGATCATGCTAAACTTTGGTTGTTTCATCACCGGCAGCGCCGGCGTATCCACCAGACAAGGAATAAAAGCCTTCGTAAGCGCTGGGACAACGGCTTTCAAACTTGGAGAAACTCTGGCTGATAATATCAGGAGAAAGAAAAATTATCTAAAACAGAGCAAAATATTCAGGGACAACAGGAAGTATTTTCAAGATTTGGTAAAGCTCAACCGCGACCAGTGGCCCCATGAGTATGAATATTGGGACAAGATTAACTGGAAGTGAGAAACAAAATGATAAATAAAAGGAGAAGGCTATGTTCGATTACATGATGACCAAAGAGCAAATTAAGATCAGGGATGCGGCGCGTGACTTTGTTAAATGGGTGCCGCGGCAGATGATTCTGGATATGGATACGGATAAAATCAAATTCCCGAAGGAGTTTTTACAGGAAGCCGGCAAACGAAATCTGCTGGGGTGCCGCTATCCGAAAAAATGGGGGGGGCGTGAAATGGATTGGGTGACCACCGGCATCATCATGGAAGAGGTGGGAACGCTGGGTTATGAATTTGCCTGTGTCTTTGGTGTGGGAGCGGAATTAGTCTGCGACGCGATTATACTGCACGGCACTGATGAACAAAAAGAAAAATACGTGAAGCCGCTCTTAAAGGGTGAAGTATTCGCGGCGGAGTGCCTTACCGAACCACGCGGCGGTTCGGATTTTTTTGGGGCTACAACCAAAGCTGAAGATAAGGGCGATTACTATCTTTTAAATGGTCAGAAACGTTTTATTGTGGGAGCCGAAGGTGCGGACTTCTTTCTTGTTTACGCCAAAACCAATCCCCAAGCCAAACCGCAGGAAGCGATAACCTGCTTCATTGTTGACCGTACAGGAGGCGTCGAAGTGAAATATCTTTATGGATTGATGGGCTGCCGCGGCGGCGGAACCGGCCGCCTGATCTTCCGCGATGTGAAAGTTCCCAAGAAAAATGTGTTGGGCAAGATTCAGGGCGCCTATGCCGTTTTCAATACAATGATGATACCGGAGCGTTTGGGGACGGCTATCATGACTATCGGCGCTGCCCGTCCGGCTCTCGATATCGCCACAAACTATACGGCGAAACGCAAAGCGTTCGGCCAGACGATTAATCAGTTTGAAGGCGTAAGTTTTCAAATTGCCGAAGCCGTAATGCTGCTGGATGCCGCGCGAGCCATGGCCTATGTTACCGCTCGGGCGGTGGACGCAGGCGTGGATATGAACCGGGTCAGACGAATGGTTTCGCAGAGCAAAAAATTTATCACCGAATCATGTCAGAAGGTCGTCCATAATTCCATGCAGGTAATGGGCGGCATTGCCTATACCAATGTTTTTCCAGTTGAGCGCATCTACCGTGATGTTCGTCTGGCTTCAATCTGGACAGGCACCAGTGAAGTCATGTCCATGATCACTGCTCATGAATGGTACCGTGAATATTTTGCGCAAAAAGCAAAGCTAAAGACCCGCGACTATGAGCTCGATGCTCAGGAAGCTTCTGACGATGAAAAAATCTATAACGATGATGATATGTGGAAGAAGGGATGGTAATACCAATTCAGTTTCACCATTAAATATTTTTTTTGTCCAATTCTTCTATTGCTTCATGGGCAATCTTTGATAACATAGTATCTCCCCGTGAGATTGTATTTAAAAATGTCCTTGATTCTGATCCTCCTATTTTACCCAGGGTTGATAAACAAGCATATATGATTTCCAACTGTTCTTCATTAATATCTGCTTTAATAAATTTTAAAAGACCAATCCTTCCTTTCAATAAATCTGATACTATGCCCAGTATTTCATCTTCCAGAGGCTCCTTATGAACTAAACCCGTAAGTTTTCCAATTGCTCTTAATAGACCGGCAAGACGTTTTGCTTCATGGATTGTTATATCTTTCTTCTGCGGTAATTTTGTCCTTATGAACAGGCGAAGCTTGTTGACGGATTCTTCAGATAGTGATGATTCGCGCTCTATTAAAGTTGCTGCGTGGTCTCGCACTTTTTCATCTTCATCGTTCAAAGCTCCTATTATTAAAACCTCGGCATCCTTTTTGTTTAATTTTACCATCGCATCGAGAGCCTTGGTTCTAATGCTTGGGTTTGGATGTTTAGTATATTTTTTAACCACACCGATATCATTATCATGACCAACATTTATAATTACGAGTAAAGCAATGTTCAGCATAGGCAGCGGTTGGTTCTGGTCATCCAGTATTTCTATGGACCATTGCCTGGCCAAGTTCCCTTTTTTAGATACGAGATCGATTGCGCATTTCAAAACATTAGGATCTTTATCTTTAGCAAATACGGCGCTGAATACTTTTATGCACATGGATGTCATTTTTGTTAGAATCTCATTCATTTGATCCCGCACTGCGGATTCAGCGTTGATGTATTCTTCAGCAAATGTTTCATCTGAACTTTCAAAGATAGAATCAGGCAAGTTTAAAAGTAATTCAGATGTATTTAAAGAAACATCCTTTCGCGATGAAAAATTTCCTACTGCTTGCACAATTTGATTAATTATCGGCCATTCTTTCATCCTGATAAGCGCTGAGATGACCCTGTGGAATATGATTACAATAGCTTCCATGTCTTCAATGGATGAAGCGTTCAGGGCCTTGTCTATGTAGGTATCTATTTCCGATATGATATATACAGCCAGCTCCTTGGTTTTTATATTATACTGAAGTTCATCGGAAAGCATATCAAAGGAAATTATTTCATGTTCGTATAATTGCCTGAACAAATCTTCAGCATTCGGCAATTGCTCGGAAACAATTCGCCTTGCTGCCATATCGAGTATCGCTCTTAAATACTTACATCTCTGTTGAACTGTCGAGTCATTTTGATCCGGTCGGAGTTCATCCTTGCTTTCCTTATATACCTCAAAAGCAGCCTGCGAAACGTGCACAATGGCATATGCCGGCAGTGAATTTATGAACATCTGTTCCAGTTCATTAGGTTCCAATGATTGTTCAAGATGACTTACAATTACATCACCGTTAACGATCAGGTCCCGGAGCAAATCAAAGTTATTGAGAGGCCTTATTATGTCATCTATAATCTGACTTTTTATCAGCTTGATTTTATCAACAGAAGCCAGATGAAACATCGGTATTACTTTCAGATCTTTTGCAAGACGTCGCAATATAATTGATACACGCCAGGGCAGTTTCCCTCTGGAAAGTACTATATCAGTTTTAAAAATCGTTGAAACTTCGGTTATATCCAAGTCAATAAGAGCTTTGGTTAGATAATCTCCGAGTTTTGAATTATCGGCAGAATCAGCGACCGGCTCACTCATGACATCAATGAATGATTCAAAGTGTTCCAGTGTAATATATTTTTTGATTACAAAACTGTTGAGACTTTTTCGCTCGAAGTAATCTTTGAGTTTCGGAACAAATAAATCCGAAGTGTCCGCATGAGTTAATTTCCGTATGTTGACGGGTTCATCCAGAATCCCGCTGATATGGATATCCGTTACTTCTCCTGAATCATGACAGGTAAGCATGATTTCAGAAGAACTGCCCAGCACATTTTTAAAAGAATCGTAAAGTCTGCGTTTTACTTCCTGAGAAACCGGGTGATTGGAATCATAATAACCACTTCGTGAAATAGCTTTTGTAAGATTTATAACAAATTCGCAGGCGGTTTTGGCCTTGACTAATTCTTCGGGTGTTAAATCCCTTTTATCATCATGCTTATAATGACTATCAGTGGTTGTCTTCATTAGTATTTATCTTATCATTTATTTTATTACTAAAACGAAGAGCACATTTGAACATTCTTACATATAAATTGTTAAATCTGGGAACCTATTATCAACTATTTAGCTAGTGTAAGCTCATGTTCGCATCTGATATTTTTTGGTAAGGCATTGTTTCTGAGTGAACCTCCCCCAGCAGGAGCTGGGGGCTTCCCTGTCTATTGCAGCACTAATTGCAGTTGCCCTTTGTCTTCTTTTTCTTGATGCTCAACGTAAGCAAGAATTTCCTTTTCATCCATACCTATACACGATACGCAATAGCCCCGTGACCAGATACCGAGCTTCCTTGAATATGTCTTTTGTAGAAAAGGAAATTTCGCTTTTAACTCCTTTGCCGATCTTGTCTTTATAAACTGAATGGCATTGGCAACTGCAATTCTCGGAGGTATCACGATTACTATGTGAACATGATCCTCCTGTACATTAACCTTTATTACCTCGATATCGGGATCAAGCTCAAAAATATGCAACAATATCTTCTCCGCATATTCTTTTACTCCTTTTACAAATATCTTCCGCCGATATCTCGGTATCCAAACGAG
>CAVQCU010000059.1:0-26206 GCA_963710995.1 uncultured delta proteobacterium | reverse complement strand
CAAGAAACCATTCACATGCCTGACTGGAGCGGCTGGGGCTGCTGTCGGTCGGCACCGTGCTGGTTCTGCACAGTTGGGCGATGAAGAAACCCGGCACCTAATTGGCATGTCTTACCAAGGTGGGGCAGACATTCCTGTCTGCCGAAAAAAGGGCGGCACCTCTGGCAGACAGGAATGTCTGCCCCACCGGAGACAGTATCGCCCGTTTCCCCGTGTGGTGAGAAAATCGTGGTAACCGCCGTCCCTGCTATCCGGCTTCTCCTCCATACGATGGGGTGGGAATTTTTGCCCGCCTCTGCCGTCGGGACGGCATAAAATGTGGGGTCACGAGACTTGACCACCCCCCTGGGCGGGACTATGATGGCTTTGACGATATGTCGGGCGGCGAGCGGGCGCCGGCGACCCCTTTGCGATTCTGTTCCGGGAGCTTTTCGATGAGTGCATACCGACGCTTGGATGTCAACGAAGTCGGCGACGTGACGGTGGTTCGATTCCGCAACCACAAGATCATCGAGGACGTCAACATCCAAGAACTGGGGCAGGAGATGTTCCGCCTGGTCGAGACGGACGGCCGCCAGCGGCTGCTGTTGGACTTTTCGTCGGTCGATTTTCTTTCGAGTGCGGCCCTGGGCAAGTTGATCACGTTGGACAAGAAGATGAAGGCCCACGGCGGCGTCTTGAAGCTGTCGAATATCCGTTCCGAAATCTACGAGGTTTTCGCGATTACCAAGTTGAATCGCTTGTTCGACATCCGTAGAGACGAGGCCGACGCTCTGGCGGCCTTCTGATTTCATGCCTACGTCCCAAGACAATTGGACCTGGCAGTGCGACCGGCTGATCCCCAACGATGCCGTGGTCGGTCGCCAGCTCTTGGACGATGTGCTGCGGCAGTTGGAAACTCTGCATCCATTGTTGATGTTGCCTCAATGCTCGGATTGATGGAAAATGATCTGGAATTATACGGCCGTTACAAGGCCAAAGTAAGGCTAGAAGCAATCCGGCGATTTTCACGCCGGAATAATTCATCTTTGATTCTGGTGTCGGCTATGACGCCGACCCCTGCCGGTGAAGGAAAGACCACCGTGTCCATCGGGCTTGCGCAGGCTCTGGCGAAAATCGGCAAGTCCACCATCGCGGCTTTGAGATAACTATCCCTCGGGCCTGTTTTTGGCATCAAAGGCGGGGCTACCGGCGGCGGACTTTCCCGCGTTCATCCGGTCGATGACATTAATCTCCATTTCACCAACGACTTTCCAGCAGTGGAAAGCGCGCACAATCTGCTTTCCGCTATCGTGGACAATTCCATTTTTCACGGGAATCCTTTAAATATCGATCCGCGCAAAATCACCTGGCGCAGGGTCCTAGACATGAACGACCGCTCGCTTCGGGATATCGTCATCGGTCTTGGCGGTTCCACCAATGGAGTACCCCGGGAAACTGGATTTGATATTGTTCCATCCAGTGAAATTATGGCAATTCTCTGCCTTTCGCGCTCCTATGAAGAATTGAAAGACAAAATTCGCAAGATTCTGGTGAGCTTTACCTATGACGACCAGCCGGTGATTGCCGGCGACCTGAAAGTGGAAGGCGCGGTCACGGCGCTCTTGAAATATGCGTTGCTGCCCAATCTGGTGCAGACCACCGAAGGCGTCCCGGCCATTATTCACGGCGGCCCATTCGCCAACATTGCCCAAGGTACCAACAGTATCATAGGCACGGACCTGGCGCTGCGTCTGGCGGATTATGTGGTGACCGAAGCCGGATTTGGCTTTGATCTCGGCGCAGAGAAGTATTTCGACATCGTCGCGCCCTACGGCAATTTTAATCCCCGGATTGTTGTTTTGGTTGCCACCGTTCGTGCGTTGAAATATCACGCGGGCATTGCGCGAGAAGAACTGAACGATCCCAACCCCCATGCAGCCGTGCTGGGAATGGCAAATCTGCGCAAGCACTATGAAAATATCGACAAATTCAACGTTCCCTGCATTGTTGCTTTAAACCGGTTTCCTTCAGACACGGATGAAGAAATAAAAGCGGTTGTGGAATCTGCGGAAAACGAAGGAATGAACATCGCCCCGGCGGATATCTTTAGACGGGGAGGTGAGGGCGGTTTGGAGCTTGCAGAAAAGACCGTCCGGCTGATTGCCGAAGCCAAAGGAACATCTAAGCCGCTCTATGACTGGAAACTGCCGGTGGAAGATAAAATATTTAAAGTTGCGAGCGAAATCTACGGCGCTGTTTCCATCGATTACCAGCCGCAGGCTAGGCGCAATCTCGATATGATCAAAAAGTTCGGCTACGATAGACTACCGGTCTGTATTGCCAAAACCCAGCAGTCGCTATCCGACAACCCGAGCCTCTTGGGCCTTCCCAGCAACTTTATCGTTACTGTGCGGGAAATAAAAATCGCTTCCGGCGCGGGCTTTTTAATCCCCATTACCGGAGAAATCCTCCGGATGCCCGGCCTTTCCAAAGTGCCCGCCGCCTACAACATTAATATTGACGATAGCGGAAATATCACGGGAATTGTATAGCTTTTAAAATCGTTTTAAAATCTTGACAGCCTTTTTCCGTTTAATTTATCATGCCTAAAAATAAGTTTTTGATAAGAACTTCCTTTTAGTGGTTTGCAATATAGGAAGCGTGGTCTTATGTGTCAATGAAATCTTGTGGCGTGAATTGTGTTTATTACGGATTGAAAGGTTGTATGTTTACGAAGATTGACGATTTGAGGATTAAGGAAGAAAGAAATAAAAATTCGATTCCATAAATAGGAGTCACATGGGGCGATCCGATTTAGCTTCTTTTACGGCAAGGTAGCGGCCCACTCACTAACGGTTAAAACATCCGCCTGACGGGGAAACACCTTTTCAACCAAAACGCGATGAACTTCGGGATCGGCATCTAAACACGCATCAGAAAGAACGACAAGCCGGTAATCCTTATCCGCAGCTTCCCGCAGAGTTGAAAGGACAACGCCGCTTGTTGCAATACCAGTTAGAATCAGCTTGTCGATCCCACGGGCGCGAAGAATAATATCGAGATCACTACCGGCAAAAGCGCTCACGCGTAATTTCGTCACGACAGGTTCATCCGGCAGCGGCGCTACCGAATGATGAATTTGCGTCGAACTATCAGAAATTGTCATGTTTCCATGTTCTGTGATGACCGAAAACATTTTGTTCTTTTTGCTTACTTCCGGATAGCCGTCACGGAACGCGACGCGAACAAAAATAACCGGAATTCCCACACGACGGGCGGCGCTTACAGCATTTTGAAATGGAATCATGGCTTCTGGTTTTTCAGCAAAACGCTGAACAATTCCATTTTGAACGTCCATCACTAACAGCGCCGAGTGATTAGCTTGCATCATATCAGCACTCTTCACTGTAAGAATAGGTTTGGCCACACAAGAGGTAAGGAGGAACAGGCAGATAAATCCCAAAATATTCTTGCTGCTTTTCATAATTCCCTCCTCAAACACAAAACTCCGCACTCTATTAGGAACCGGGGGTTTGGTAATCAGTTCATGCTTCCCTCGTGTAAAGTTGAATGGTTCAGTAAATTTATTCTCCGACTTTACATATTTTTAAATTATCACTATTCACATTAGAAATCTACTCTGAAAAAAATCAAGGAAATACTGCTTACACGGAAGAAATCGATTGTTTGTTTCACCTACAAAGTCACACTGGGTTTCATTACGGGGAATCAATGATAACCGTTTGAAAGTTACCATAGGAGACATTAGCAGACTAAAAAGCACCCTATAGGTTTACGATTCTTCAAACAATTAATAGTTGACATTCTACGACTACTCCTTTATGCGTATATAAGACAATCTATTTTAAGCTATAGCGTTTTCTCCGGAACCGATTTTATCGATGACGGACCATCAATGTTAATATTACCAGGAGGTAGAAGATGATCAAACTGGCCGTAGTCATTCATGATGAAAAGTATTTGCAAAAACTTATAAATCGCCTGCACAATGAGAAAGATATCAAACTCCTCAGCGCCGTCATCAGCGAAGATCTCGAGAGTGAGGCGGAACAGGTCCTTACCTTCATGGAGCAAATGGTCAAGCAACCGCCGGATATTTTACTCTTTGAGCAGGCCATTTTGCGAGATGTGGCGGCCCTGGATTTGGAAAAAATTCTCCATTATATGAATAAGATGCCTAACGTGAAGGCCATCATCATCGGTATACGCTTCAATGAGGAAAATGTTGTGATGATGATGCTGGGGGGAGTGCGTGGTTTTTTCCGATTCGAACAGGGTGTAGAGCAACTTATTAAATGCATTCGCGTGGTGTTTCGGGGAGAGATCTGGCTCGATGCTGAGACGAACACACGTGTTTTCGAGGAAGTCTTAAAAAAATTCAGAATGAGAAGAGATCTTATTCAACCTCTCACCGAACTACATTCGGAAAAGCTGAAAATGCTTTCCCCGCGAGAGATAGAGATTATGGAACTGATCAGCCACAGCATGACCAATGAAGAAATCGCCAATAAGCTTTTCATAAGCTCCAAGACCGTCAAGACTCATCTGCGCAACATATTCTTGAAGGCCGAGATCAGAAATCGGGTTGAGGCCGCGCTTTTGTATACGCGTCATGCCCTCACATCGCATTAGTGGTTTTCGCCTAACTCATAAATAAGTCAAGAAGATGTTTTATTGATTATGATTTGAAAGGGTGGATAGCCATCAAGATTACCGAATACTTACTTACAGGAAGAAGTCAATAAGAAACTCGCTACTGGCCTGGGTGTAGCGGCCTTGATTTATAATCAAATCTGTTGGCCGGCAAAATACCCAACAGAGAAAACAGCTAATAAAATGGCCAAAACCTGATTCAGCCTAGTCTCTCCGGCCAACTCCGTTAAGGCGAACCACGCCAACTACGCCCATCAGGGCGCAAAGACTGCAGAATATCTCTGGAGGGGAAATTCATGGTGGTGCTGGAAGTCTAGGGCGAACCACTCTCCGTACCAAATTCCATGCTCGACATATAAGAAATCAAGGAACAGTGCAAATAAAAATGAGCCATTACCTAAAATCTCGTACAAAACGAGAAATAAACGAGATAATCCGATTGCAAAAATCTGAGTTCAAAGCAAATTGAGCGCATCAAACTAAATAATAGACATAAACCGGGCTTAAGTTATCCTAAGCAGCACGTTAATAGGAAACATGTGTGAACCAGTTTAAATCTTTCCTTTAATTGAGCATTACTTCCTAAAATCCTTATTTTTCAAATTTGTAATTTTATGCTACGTTACAATCGGTAATCGTTTAGAGTTATGTGGATTATGCTTCAATGAAATTGGGGTGAAGAAAAAAGTGAATATAGTATTGCAATAAAAGGGGGTAAATCAAATAAAAAAAATTCTTTTTTTAGCCTTTGCTGTATTTTTTGTTTTGAGTATTTCCGGTATGAGTTTTGCTGCCAATGAGTTTTATGAAGGGACAGTTATAAAAATCAACGTCGACAAGATAACGATAAAAAGCAATAAAGGCAAAATCATGATTGTGGCAGGAAGTCTGAAAGATATTAAGATTGGCGATAAGGTTACGGTAAATAACGGCAAAGTAGCCAAGCTAGAGAATAATCCTTCAATACAACATCTATATAAAGATGGTGAAGACGGGGTTAATCGCACGAATCTTCGATATAAAGATGGTACTGTTGGGTCTACCCGGCGAGAGGCGCAAAAACCAGTTCCGATATATGATAAAAACAATCCTTGCTATAAATCCATCATCAATCTACAGACCCAAATAGGCTCGTTAAAGGAAACCGCGAATAATTTTGTCTCCAAGAGATACGCTATTCGAAAAGTAAATCAGAATGATCTTCCAACACTAAAAACACACTTTGCTGAAATCCAAAATGTTTCGGTAGGCTTAAAATCACGAACTGAACAATTTCAGGGTGGTTAGCATCAATGGCGCAGGGAATGTGCAACGACGAACACAAACAAAAAGATCCTGGCGGAGCAACTGTCGTCAATAAGGACTGATCTAGCGGCAATCATAGAAATTCTTGGTAACAGAGATAAGGATGACTTGGGCAAATTAGCTGGACAACAAACTGACTGTGGACATTGTTATAATCCATGGCAGGAGCGTTGTGACTTTTATCAATGTCAGCAGTGTTGTACTACATGTCCACCAGACCCTTTTTCCATGTGCGCTGTACAGTGCGGAGTAGATTTTAAAATGTGCATACTGGCTGGAATCTTAAAGGATGTAGAACAAGCTCAAAAGGCCGTTGTGAGAAATATGGCCAATTAATTCTATTTCCGTTGGAGTTAATTTGTTTTGCGTCGTACTTCAGATTTAATGGGGATTCTAAACCTGATTACAAATGGTAATACTTAATTCTAATTATTCGGAAATTGGAATTTTATTTCTTCCTTCCTGAAAGAAATAAATCGTCAACCTCTGCGAGAATGCATGATTACAATCGGTAATAAACACAATTCATGCCTGACGACAAACATCGACACCCCCACATTTGTGCCCAAGATATCATTGACATACAAACATGGCTGCCCTATACTCCCGTATCCAGAAATCAGGTTCTTATCAAACTATTATAACGAAGATAAGGCCGTCAGTCTTTGAGAAAAGGAGATAAATAATGAAGGCGACTTGGGATGTACCAAAGGAAATATTGGATAACGGAACCCAGTTTAGCAGTGATTTTTACCAACGCTTTACCCTTCGAAAGGCACCGCAGCCCCTCCGGATGAATGAAAGTGTAACCAAGGATTATCTGTTCCCCACCTTCTACGGAGATGTAAACTGCGCAGTTGCTGTATTCATGTGCTCCTATGAAAAAGCTGCTGCTCTCATTGCCGAACAGTTGAGTTCAAGGATAGTGCCGGTGAGGATGACCAAGGGCCGCGCACTAGTGGCTTTTTCCTGCTACGAGTATAAAAATGTTATGGGCGTGCGGCCGTACAACGAGATTGCCATTGCCATACCGTTGATGGTAGATCCCTGTTGTAATGTACCTGTTTTGCCAATGATCACTGATTCATTCAGCCGTTTCGGCTACTATATCGCAGGAATGCCGGTCACCTCGAAGGAGAACACCATCAGGGGCCGCACGATCTGGGGCCTGCCCAAAGTAACCCAGGACATCGATATATATCATGAAGACGGCAATTGCATCGTCAAGGCTATGGACAATAACGGGGACGTATATCTGTCTATTAGTATCCCAGTGGATGGCACCCCTACCAAATTCGATGTCTCATCGTTCCTGTATTCACAACAAGGAGGAAAACTGCGGCAGAGCCGGACGGATTTTCGGGCCACATTCAATGTGAAAAAGAACATGCAGCTCCTGTTCAAGAAGGGTGTGAAACCTAAGAGCCCCTGCATAGAACTCGGCGGCACCTCCTTCGCGCCCTTACTGAAAAGGCTCGAGATAGAACAAAGCCCCTTCCAAACCCGCTATGCCGAACATATGTCCGCATGTTTCGATCTCCCTAATAACCTGGCGCCTGAATGGGTCCAGACCGTTTCCGTAAGCAGCTATGATCTGGAAGATGAGGCCAGCATGAAATTACCGGGCAATAACCTGAAGATGGCCTTTTTCGGGACAGGAGCCATTGGGGCGTCGGTTGGGGGTTGGGTGGCACCATTCCACAAAGAAACCTATTTTCTTGACCAGGGTAAAATTCTTGATGTGCTGAAGACAGGTGGCATAAGTCACTATCAGGGGGATAAAAAAGATAAGACCATGACAACCGTCCCCGTAAAGGTCATGGAAGATCTTTCCGAACTGAAGTCCATGGACGTCATCGTCATCGGTGTGAAGAACTACAGCCTAGAAGCCATTGCCAAATTAATCAAGGCCAATGCCAGAGAAGATGTAATCATCGTCTCCATGGCCAATGGAATCGATAATCAGCAGATCCTTCCCAAATACTTTTCCCGGGTTATCTACTGCATAGTCAGCTACAATGCATGGATGGACTATCCGGTTACAGTGGGGTATCAAAAGAAAGGGCCACTGGTTCTCGGTACACCGGATAACAGCCTGCTAACGGAGATGAACGCCATTGCCGATATCTTCAATCGGGGTGTCGAGACTGTCATCACAGAACATCTTCAGGATGCGGTGCATTCCAAGATCGTGGTGAACCTCACCAATTCCCTTACGACCTTGGTGGGGCATGGATTCAAAGAGATATCCGACTTCGACACTTTTCAAAGACTTCTTTCGAATACACTGTATGAAGGTGTCCGGATTGTGAAGGCCGCCGGCTACAAAGAGTGCAAGTTGGGTGGTATGCCATCGTGGTCTCTTTTAAAAGCCAGTGCGCTGCTTCCCCGGTCTCTTACACGGCCCCTGTTCAAGAAGAATGTGGCCAAAATGGTAATGTCCAGCATGAGCCAGGACATTATCCAGCGCGGCGGTACGAACTCAGAACTTGATTCTCTGACCGGTTACATCCTCAAACTTGCCAGGCAGAACAAGGTCAATGCTCCCTACAACGAGACCATCTATGAACTCGGGAAAGAACGGTTCAACAAGCCCGGCTTTGCCCCCATGGACGTCAAAGAGGTATGGGTGGAAGTGCAAAAAAAGCTCTGATAAGCTGAGAAGATATCCGTAATTTGGGGACCATCAATACTCATAAAACTTGACAGCAATTGCTTCGTCTTCCTGATTATGAAATAGGAGAGCCTGCATGAAGAACAACGCACTAATCATTCATCCTCGAGACAATGTCGCCGTTGCCTTAACGGCAATTACTGCTGGGGATACGATAACGGCAAACGGGATCGAAGTTTTTAAAACCATGGACGAGATACCCGTCAGTCACAAGATCGCCCTTTGCAATATCTCCGTTGGGGAAGAAATCATAAAATATGGCGAAGTTGTGGCCGTAAGCACGCAGATGATTAAAAAAGGGCAATGGGTCCACACACACAATCTGGAAAGCAAGCGGTGGAAAAAATGAATGAAATCAGAGGATATATACGAAAAAACGGAAGTGTCGGCATTCGCAATCACGTTCTTATTCTTCCCACAGTATCCTGTGTCAACGGCGTTATCAATCGAATAGGACGGGAAGTACCGGAAGCTATATGTGTTCCCCACGCCCATGGATGTGGTCGGGGCGGACCCCGGGACGTCGAGATTCTGTTCCGTATCCTCTCTGGTCTGGTGCACCACCCCAATGTAGGCGGTGTGGTCCTCATCGGATTGGGCTGTGAAGTATCCAATACGGCTTGGCTACTTCCTTTGATCAATGATGCAGGCAAACCCATTGAAGTCTTTAATGTGCAGACCGATGGCGGATCCATCGAGACATCTCGCAAGGGGATTGCCGCCGCCCGCCGGATACTAGCGGAAATCGGCAGTCAACCGAGAGTAACCGTATCTTGGGATAAAATACTGATTGCCATGGAATGCGGCGGATCTGACGCCATGTCGGGCATAACAGCTAACGTCGCCATAGGTGCTGTCTCAGACTGGCTCGTGGAGAAAGGCGCAACGGTCATATTAGGCGAAAATACGGAGATGATCGGGACAACGGATGTTCTTACGCGACGTGCTAAAAACGAACAGGTGGCCGGACAAATCGAACAGATGATTGCACGTGCCGAAAAGCTGACTCAAGATGTCATGGGCGAACTGGCAAGCCTTGTTATCTCTCCCGGCAATATGGACGGTGGCATGAGCACGATTGCCGAAAAATCCATGGGCTGTATCTTCAAAGGTGGGACCACAACAATCAATCAGGTCGTTGATTATGGCCAAGTACCGTTCGAGCACGGCCTTATCCTTCAGGATGGACCAGGCTATGATGGCGATTCCATGGCCGGGTTTGCCGCCAGCGGCTCTCAACTCATGTTCTTTTCCACCGGTCGGGGAAATCCCATCGGTTTTCCGGCCATGCCCGTCATCAAGGTAGCCAGTAATACCAGGATCTACAAGGCTATGAAAGACGACATGGATGTCAATGCTGGCATTCTTGTAGAGGGCCACCAATTGAATCAGCTTCGTGACCAGATGATTGATTTAATGATTCGCGTAATAAATGGGGAAAACACCAAGGCGGAAGTCAACGGAATGGACGTTTTAACCTTTATGACGGTCCATCCACCATTCTGATACATCATAGAATTAATCGGGAACGGTTGTACTAGCTCACTAATCCTGTAACTTTTTGGAACTTAACAAAAGGTATTTAATAATTCAATATTGCTATGTGACGAAGGTATCTTAAAAAATCGATGTAAAGATTAATTTTTTATTGATAACTTCCTCCTCAAATCATCAAATATTGCAACGATGTAATATTTCAATCCGTAATAAAACAATTCACGCCCGACAAACATTAACACCTCACCATGTATTTTGCGTTCTATATTTCATTGACATTCAAGACCAACATCCTTATAGTTTATTCCATAGATAAGAAAGTTCCTATCGGATATCAAAATAAAATATTTTGAGAGGAGGCAGGTCATGATTATAGATTGCCACTATCATTTGGAAGAGAGGGTATTTTCGGTAGATCGTCTTATAGGCGAGATGCAAAAATCCGGAATCGACAAGGTAGCACTCATGGGCAGCATGATAGAACCCTTCAAAGAGCCTCCAGTATTCCTCATTAATCTATTACAGTTTATATTGGAACATTCCCTTTCGAGGGGACTGGGAAAGGCGTTAATCTCAAATTTTACTGACCGTGGCGAAGTTAAGATTCTGGGAAAGCCCTACGCCATTGAATCTGACCCGGATAATGAGAAGGTGTTCAACACGGTCAGGAAGCATCCGGATAAGTTCCTTGGCTGGATATTCGTGAATCCCAGAGGCAAGAAAGATCAGGTGGCGGAGTTTGAAAAGTATAAAGATATGGATGGATTCATCGGCGTCAAGGCACACCCATTCTGGCATCATTTTAAGCCTGTGGAATTAGCGCCCGTTGCCGAGAGGCTGGCCAAGACCGGCAAGCCGCTACTCATTCATGTTGGGTTCGGCGAAGAAGGTAATTTCGAAGCCTTGCTGAAAAAGGTGCCAAACCTCAAGCTCATTCTGGCCCATGCAGGTTTTCCCAATTACGCGGACACCTGGGAGAAGATCAAATATCTCAAAAATGTTTATTTAGATCTTTCGCAGACGAGCTATACGAGCGAGAAAGCAACCCGAAAGGCTGTGGATATTATCGGTGTAGACCGGCTTTTCTTTGGCACGGACGGCCCCTATGGGTTCCATGGATCTGATCATCAATATGACTATGGCTTTATCAAGCGCAGGATTGAGAAGATGTTCCCTGATAAAAAAGTCAGGGAAAAGCTTCTGGGCGGAAGCTTTGCCAGTGTTGTCGGTTTACGTCAGGTTTCTGGATAGCTGAATATTAAGTCTTCAATAGAAATAAAATTCAAACTGATTAGAAATTTTATTTCTTACTTCCTCAAACAAATAAATTGTCAATATTGTCAAGTATGCTTTCTTTCAATTCGTAATAAATGAAATTCATGCCCGAAGACAAACATTGGTACCACGCCTCACATTTTATTTATGCACACCTTTCACCTATTGGGCAAACCGCAATGCATTTAAAACAAGCATATTGAAATCCGATGAAGGAGGCCTGATAAAGACTCATGAATCTGGGCTCTTTGAGCATGATTTTCTGCTCATCCGGAGATTTACCCATGAATTGCCTGATATAACCAATCGCACTGCCAATCCCATAAGGTTGCGAGGCCCGAAGACATTTTAGATTGTCCGTTTTACCTTCAACATCAAGGGCTTTTCCAGGACAGGCCTTGATGCATAAATCGCAATCTATGCAAAGGTCTTTCTTAAAAGGCGGATCTGAAGCAAGAGGCAATTCCGTTAACAATCCCGTTAAGCTGAGGCGAGATCCAAATGTCGGATGAATAACGAGATGATGCTTGCCGAAGACGCAACCTCTTTCGGGGTAAAGCTCTCTTTGATTTTGCCGTTGATGGACCTGATGATCATCTGTGCCTTTTTTTCCTGCTCAAGACCTTCAGGAGTAATGCAGATCAGAATAGCCCTTCTATTTTCTGGAGGAACCCGCCGTTTAACAAGATGCTTATTTATCTACTCTCTGCCACAATGATGCATTGCCGTTCCCGAAACCACCGCAGAGCATGGCAACGCCGTATTTAGCGTCTCTGAACTCGGTCTTCATTATGTTGTTGAGCGTCACGATGATCCGGCAGCCCGACTCTCCTAAAGGATGACCAAGGGCCAAGGCACCGCCCCAAACGTTCACATTATCAAAGGGTGCGTTTTCGGCGATGCCCAGTTCGCGCAAACAGGCCAGCGCCTGACTTCCAAAGGCTTCATTAAGCTCCCAGACACCGATATCTTTCACAGACAAACTGGCTCGTTTTAAAAGCTTCTGGACGGCATAGATGGGGCCGACACCCATGATCGTAGGATCGCATCCGACCATGGCGCCGCCGGCGTATTTTATATGGTAGTCAAGACCCAACTCATCGGCTTTGTCACGACTCATAAGGAGCAGTGCCGCTGCACCCGCTGTCAGCGGAGAAGAAACTCCAGCCGTCACCACACCATTTTCCTTAAAAGGCGTTTTCATGGTTGCCATCTGTTCCATTGATACGTCATCACGGATCCACTGATCCGTCGTGACCATGAATCTTGTGCCGTCTTCCTTTTCTCCCTCAATGGGAACAATTTCTCTGGCAAATTTGCCTGCATCCCTGGCTGCCGCCGCCTTCTTGTTGCTCCAGTATGCCGTCACTTCCGCGTCTTTGCGGCTTACTTTCCAGAGTTCAGCCACTTTTTCTGCTGTGTTTCCCATAGGAAGGTCTCCCATGTAATAGCGTTCAAAAATCTTCGGGGAAATATCCAAGGCAAACATCATGGGAACTTTTTCCATGTCCTCTACGCCCGATGCTATATAGATGTCCCCCTCGCCACACATGATGGCCCTGGCCGCATGTTCCGCTGCCGCCATCCCCGATGGGCACTGCTGGTTGACGCCGTTTGACGCCACCACTTCCGGGAAACCACCGGCCAACCAAGCAAGTCGAGCGATGTCATTCTGCATGCCCGCCTGATTGGCTGTTCCGCAGAAAACCGCTTCGACCTCTTCGGGTTTTACCTTTGGGTTTCGCTCAAAAAGGGCTTGATACACTTTGATTAGCAATTGTTCCGGCCGGATATTTCGGAACCAGCCCTTATCCTTGTGAGCCCGCGCATTGGCGCTCCGGACACCGTCAACAATAACGCATTCCTTCATAAAAGTTCTCCTCTTTATTTATGAATTGATTTTCTAAATCTTTTTTTTGATAGTATTGATCCCTCTTTGTAGGAGCATCACAAATATAAAACGACAGACATCAGTTATACTGCTTTCCTGCTAATTTATTGCTCCCTTAGTCCAGTTCTTTTGGATAGCAATTGCGGAGCGTCTTTTCGTAAAAGTTTTTTATCCAACTTGCCAACAATGGTCAAAGGCAGCTCTTTCATAAACTCAATATATTTTGGCACCTCGAAAGGTGCAAGTTTTTCTTTTGCGAAAGCGATAATGTCCTGCTTCAATTCCGATTCGTCCTCTTGGAAGGTATATTCCGGATCCCGTTGGATAAAGGCGACAACAAGCTCCGATCCGGGGCGTTCCGGATTAGAAACGCCAACCAGGGCAACGGTTCCGACAGCCGGATGTTCGGTAAGTATGGCCTCAACCTTGACAGAAAAAACCTTATAGCCACCGACGATGATCATATCCTTTGTACGATCGACAATGCGCAGGTAACCCTCTTCATCCTGAACAGCCACATCACCCGTATGCATGTATCCATTGTTATCTATGACTTGCCGCGTTTCTTCTGGTTTGCCATGATAACCCACCATGACCTGCGGTCCCTTTACACATATTTCGCCGGGCACACCGAGAGGTACCTCCTCACCACTGACGGGATCGAGGAGTCTGATATCTGTATTGATGAGGGGCAAGCCGACGGATCCCAGTTTTTTTCTTCCTTTCACGGGATTGCTTGCTATAAGGGGCGATGTTTCTGTCATACCCAGGTTTTCCAGCAATTTCCCTTTGCCGACGATCTTCTCAAATTCTTTTTGTGCCTCTTCGGGAAACGGTGATGCCGAGGATATGCAAGTCTGAACATTGGAATGATCAAGTGTCTGAAACTTCGGATTTGCCATGAGCATTTGATAGAGAGCAGGGACACTAACAAGAAGGCTCGGCTTATATTTTTCTATTTCAGAACATATGTGGTCTGTATCGCGTGGATTGGGAATAAGAACCTGCGTTGCAGCCATATGTATCGCGCATATGTTGACAAAGAGGCCGGCGATATGGAAGAAAGGGAATGCAGATAGTCCGACCACTTCGCCATCTTTCCAATCCAGCCATTTTCGGTAAATCAACAGATCGGCGATGGAATTTCTGTGGCTCAACATGGCGCCCTTGGGCATGCCGGTCGTACCCCCGGTATATTGCAGATAGGCAATGTCGTCCGGCGTCACATCCAATTCGGGATGCTGCTCCGAAAGTTCCGCATCATTGAGGATATCGTCAAAAATTCTGACTGTCCTGCCCTCCTGAGGCAACACTTTGGCTTCAAAGCCTGGAAGAAAACTGGCAGCCCTTGCGGCGATAATTATCTGTAGATCAGGCAACTGTTGCACAAGCTCTGGAATCCGATCTGGGAAATTAATATCCAGCGCAACAAGAGCCTTAGCACCGGCATCACGAAGCTGATAGGCTATCTGCTGTGTGGATAGAAGCATCGACACACCTGATACGGTGCATCCCGCCTTCAACGTGCCAAGCCAAGCAATGATGTATTCAGGCATATTGGGCAGGTTGATGCCTACGACATCCCCTTTCCGAAAACTGTTGGTAAGAAGCATATTGGCAAACCGGTTGCTGGCCGCATCAAGCTCCGCATAGCTGACATGCATGCCCATATAGGCAAATGCCGTCTTATCGGGATATTTTGCAAAAGCAGGCCGTATGACTTTGGTGTATGCGTTTTCAAACAAGGTCGGATCGATGTCATCCATTCCTTCATCATAAGATGCGCGCCAGAATCTCTCTTCCCCCATCTTTATTCCTCCCTTTCAATCGTCTAAAAATTAAGTATCTTCACAATATGTTGTGTTAATTCCTCACATCCGTACCTTATTCCTTCTTACGCGCCATTTCTTCATCGCAGAGAGCCCTGTAGAATCTTGCCGATGATGGATTACTGCATAATTTCCGATCGCGATTTTTTTTATCGCTACTACTTATATTTTTTTTCTAATTCCCTATATTATTTTCTTAAAAAACTCTGGAAATGAAAAGCCTAAATATTTTTATCCTCCAACAATCAGTCCGAAAACAGGTCCGCATGCATCGCCACAGTCAAACCATCTGCGTTTAACAACAACCTGTACAAACCTTCCATTTTCGGCAGTTCATAACCGAAGAAATAGCGGAATGCATACAATTTTCCTTGGTAAAATTTTAAGGCGTCTTCCCTGGGTTTGCTGCGGATGGCCTTGTTGACGGCTAAAGCCTGCAGCAGCCACTGCCACGCAACAGCAACGATACCGAAGAATTCCATGTACGGCGTAGCGTCCGCTAGGAACAGCTCAATATTTCCCTTAATTGCGATGCCTATTAAACCGTTCGTTACTTCTTTCAGTTTTTCCATTGCCTGCGCGAGTTTGTCGGCATACGCGGCAAGGTCAGTGTCCGCCTGTGCTGTGTTGACGGCTTCCTGGATTTCTTCAAGAAACAGCTGGAAGGCTTTCCCATTTTTCATTGTAATACATCTTCCCAGCAGGGTGATGCTCTGAATGCCGGTAGTCCCTTCGTGGATCGGATGAATGCGCACATCCCGGTAGTGCTGCTCCAAGGGAAAATCATCGCAGTACCCGTACCCCCCCAGACACTGGAGTGCATGACTCACGGACAGGATGCCCATTTCTGCGGGATATGTTTTCGCGATCGGCGTGAGCAGATCCAGCAATAGTTGATATTTCTCCTTTTCCTGGCCCGTTAAGACTGTTGTCAGGTCGCTGTACTTAGTGCACTGCATAAGAAGCGATAGCGACCCTTCGATGATTGCACGCTGGCAAAGAAGCATGCGTTTGATATCGGCGTGCTCGATAATAGGTATTTGAGGATGGGTCGGATCCTTGGATGTGACAGCCCTTCCCTGGGGCCGCTCTTGCGTATATTGCAGAGCGGCGTAATACGCAGCCGAAGCGATAGCCGTCGCTGCAAACCCGACGGACAGTCTGGCCTCGTTCATCATCTGGAACATGTATGACAGGCCCTTGTTGGCTTCGCCCACCAGGTAGCCATGGCAATCGCCATTTTCGCCGAAACTCAGCTGGGTGATCGGGGCACCCCTGTAGCCCATTTTATGGTATATTCCCGCGACAGTCACGTCGTTAAAGACAAGATTTTCTCCCGCATCGAATCTTTTCTTCGGCACTAGGAACAAAGAGATTCCCTTGAGGCCCGGTGGCGCCCCCTCTATCCTGGCCAACAGCAGGTGGACTATGTTGTCCGCACAGTCGTGATCTCCCGCGGAAATGAAGATTTTCTGCCCCTGCATCATGTAATGCCCTTCGGGGGCAGGTGTCGCGGAGGTGTTGATGTCGCCGAGAGAGCTTCCAGCTTGGGGCTCCGTCATGGCCATGGTTCCCTGCCATTCTCCCGAATAAAGCCTGGGGATGTAGATCTGTTGCATGGACTCTGTTCCGTAGGACGATATAAGGTGCGCCGCACCCGTGTTGAGCCCTGGATATATGCTAGCCGAATAGTTCGCCGCGTTGAAAATGAAGGTGGGAAGAAACCCCACCAGAATTGGCACCTGCTGTCCTCCATGCGCGTGTGGCGCGAATATGGAAATCCAGCCGCCTTCTCCGCTCTCTTTCATGAATGAACGTACCATTGGATGAACATTCACCGAGCCGCCGGCGAATCGCGGAGGGTTTTTATCCATCTCCTCCAGAAACGGCCGGAGCTTCCCGCTGCCGATTTTAAAGGCAGTTTCAAGAATCATGTCGAAGGTTTCGATACTTTGTTCTTCATAATAGGAATATTGAAGCAAAGAAGCTGCATCGAACACCTCGTAGAGCATAAACTTCAAATTTTGTATGCTTACAAATTTCTTTTCCATCATCACCTTCCTGATATTTAATCTTTACAACCGGTGCACGTGCCTTTACTGGCACGCTACACAGCGGAGACCTTCTGCTTCGCTATTTCTTCGTCACGCAACACTCGGCGCAGTATCTTTCCTGTGGCGGACATGGGGAGCTGCTGGCGGAATTCAATTACTTTCGGTACCTTGTACGCGGACAGCTTTTCCCGGCAATAGTCCTGGATCTCCTTTTCCGAGGCCACAGCTCCCTCCTTCAGCACGATGACGGCCTTGACCGTCTCGCCTCTGTACGGATCGGGAACGCCGAACGAACACGCGTCCTTTACTTTCGGGTGCTCGTAGAGCACTTCGTCGATTTCACGGGGATAGATGTTATATCCTCCCGCGATGATGATGTCCTTTTTACGGTCAACGATGAACAGGTAGCCGTCGTCGTCCATGTATCCGATATCGCCGGTGAAGAGCCATCCGTCCCTGATTGAAAGTCTGGTTTCATCAGGCTTCCCGTAGTATCCGCTGCATACCTGCGGCCCCTTGACGAGCACCTCCCCAGCCTGATTGCACAGCAATTCATTCCGGCCTGTTTCGATATCCACTATGCGACAATCGGTGTCCGGAACAGGAACCCCCACGCTTCCCACCTTGGTCTTCCCGCCCCAGGGATTGAAATGGCAGATGGCCGCGGTTTCGGTGAGGCCGTATAGCTCGATGATGGTCGCTCCAACCACGGATTCCCAGGACCGGATGGTTTCGATGGCCATTGGCGCCGCGCCGGACAGGCAGCCCTTTATGAATGAAAAATCGGTCTTCGCGAAATCGGGATGATTCATGAGTCCCACGTAGAGGGTAGGGACAGCGCCGAAGATCGTGGGTCGATACTCCCGGATCATCGTGTGGATAATACTCGCGTCGGGCCGTGGAACGAGCACGGCCGTGAAACCACGGTAAATGCACTGGTTCATGATATCGGTATACCCGGCGACATGGAAAAACGGCAATACCGCGAGCACTCTTTCCTTCGCCTCCTCCAAATCGAACAGCCACGCCTTGAACTGCTGAACCGCGATGCTGGAGTTTGCGTGGCTCAACATGACTGCCTTGGACACGCCGGTAGTGCCCCCGGTGTACATAAGTGCTGCCAGATCATCGAAGCCTACTTCGGTCTTCAGCAATTTGGGCGAAGTGCCTTTTAAGAGATCCATGAATTCATAAACCCCTTTTTGTGGCTCGATATCCATGTGCAGGTTATAGTGATCCTTCTGTATCTGGCTTTCCGGGGCGGGAATAAAATCCCGTATGTGGCAGGTGATGATAGTAGCAACCAATGTCTTATCCTTCAACGAAATGATCCGGGGCACGAAAAAATCTAGGCATATGGCAGCTTTCGATCCCGAATCGACAAGGTTGTGCTCGAGCTCCCTTTCGGTATAGAGCGGGTTATTCATTACGGCGACTGCACCTAACCGGAATAGCGCGTAGGTGGCGATGACCATCTGAGGTATATTTGGCAGGATAAGCGCCACCCTGTCTTCTCTGCCGATACCCAACCCGGCCAGCGCCGAAGCACACCGGTTAACATAATCTTCGAGCTGGGCGAAGGTGATCACATTGCCCATCATCACGAGGGCCGCATTTTCCGGATAGAGCTCTGACGATCTCCGCAACGCTTCCGGCATGGTAATCTTCTCGTATTCAATTGAGGCCGGTACCCCCGGGACATACGATTTATGCCAAATTCTTTTCTCCATATAACTCCCCCTTATATGTTTTGTGCAGGCATATGACTGAATTAATATTACTGCCGGACTTGTGTTACCGCGGGCTCGCCACGCCCCTGGCAAAGAGCAGCGTCTGGTTCCTGTCCTCGATGTGCAGCGCTTGTTCCATTCCACCGGCATCAAGGTTCATGTTTATGGCTTCCTTGGTAAGGCGCAGCCCCATCGGATTTTTTGAATTCATGATTCGTGCAATTCCTAGCGCTGTTTCAAACAGCATTTCGCGCTCGACGACCCGGCTTGCCAGACCCAGGTTCATGGCCTCTTCCGAGGTCATGAACGCTCCGGTCAGCATGTATTCATAAGCCCGACCTGCCCCGATCAGGCGCGGGAGCAGGTAACTGCAGGCCATGTCCGCCCCGCCGAAGCCCACATTAATGTACGACGCAGCGAAGCGAGTGTCTGTGCTGATCACCCGAACATCTGATGCGAGAGCGAAGCTAAATCCTAGACCAGCAGCTGTGCCGTGAACGATGCATACAATAGGTTGGGGAGCGGATCTCATCGAAAGCATCAGCCTGCTCATCCGTACTTGAAAGCGATAAAATTGGTCAATGCTGATCGTCTGGGAAGCTTCCGCAAGTGAAGCCAGATCTAATCCCCCGCAAAATCCCTTTTCTCCGTTTCCCTTCAATAGTATAACGTGCGTATCGAGGTTGTTTTTTTGCATCTCCCAAAAATGCTCGAGTTCCTCCAGCATCTTCAGGTTCACCGCGTTGTATTTTTGCGGTCGGTTGAGAGAAAGGACACCGATGCCTTTTTCCTCTTCCGCGTATTCCAGGGTTTCATAGATTACTTTGTCATCTTTCATAGCAATGGCCTCCGCGTTTATCCGTCTCATTTCTTGTCGGGCGCATCCGAGGGAGCGGATTTGTCCCCTGTTTCATTATCCAGTTCCAGATGCAGCGACACACGTCGTGCTTCTTTTTTTTCAATTATGCCGTGCAGGATTGAATTTACGATTCGATCTCCATGCTCGATCAAATTTGCAGGGCTTCCCATCATTCGCCATCGTGTGCAGAGATGCTCGATTGTTCCAAGAATGATAGCTCTTTCCAGGTACGGGTCCGTCGTGCTTTTAAAAGTGCCGTCGTTGATGCCTTCCTTGATGCAATCGAGTAAAATTGATGCACCCTTCCTAATTATTTTAAAGGCCTCGGTTGACCGGAAATTCCTATTTGTCTTTAACTGAAGCATCACTAGGGAGGTATATTCGGGATTGTTCTGGCATACTGTTAAATAGTTCTGTACGATTGCCTTGATCTTGCCCTCGGCACCCCTGATAAATGGAAGAATTTGTTCAACGAATTCAATTGCTTCAGCCGTTATTTTCCCCGGTATTGCGAACAGGAGGTCTTCCTTGCTTCCGAAGTATTCGTACATGGTTGCTTCGGAGATGCCGACCAGTTTTGTTATCTCCGATATGGTCGCGTCCTGGTACTCTTTCTCGGAAAATACTTTCAATGCCGCATCGATTATTTCATTTTTCCTGTTATCTTTTCGATTAATATTTGTCATAAAGTCCTTTTATGAATTGAAGTAATATATATATTGCTGATATGTAAATACTCTATAATAATTAGAGTGTAATAATAGTAATATTCGGTAATTTATTTGTCAAGTATAATATTGTTCGGAAATACGATAAATAAGTATATAGTTATTCATATGGAGAGCATTTATTGACCAGGATGGAAAAGAGTACTTTTATAAGAGAGTTGTTCCTTCTTTTAGTAATTATCACTTCAGGCCTGCTCTAGGCAGACGCATTATGCTATCATGGCTGAACCAAGACAATGAACCTTTCAATCAGTAATCTTCAATTTTACTTATTCCATAATGCTGAGGACTTGTAGGTGTAACAGATCAAATAAAAAGCTTCCCCCCCAATATAGTTGATATTCAATATTGACACCCCAGAACACACTTCATATACTTACAGCGTGAAAAAACAATGCCTTATCCATTCAATAGGAGGATTCAACCCATGGATATACGTGACGGTGAACAGATTTTAGAATTGATGCGGGCCTATCAGGTTCCCTGTATGCTCGCAGCAGCAGCTGACCTGGATCTATTTGAGAAACTCGCTCCAGTGCCCCGGACCGCCGCTGAAGTTGCCACTGCTGCTGGTTGTGACTTGCGTGCGGTAACTATTCTGCTCGACGCGCTAGCTGCAGTAAGAGTAATCATCAAAAAAGATGAGCGTTACTCGATTTCTCCTGAGCTTGTTCCGTTTCTATGCGAGGCATTTCCGCAGAGCGTCATAGCCATGATACGTCATCAGGCGAACTGCCTGCGTCGCTGGTCGCGATTACCGTGGACAGTGCAGACGGGAAAGCCGGACTATCCGGGGCCAAGCATCCATGGCGAAGACGCGGACCAAGCTTCGTTCATTGAAGCGATGAACGTGGTGTCGCGTGATCTAGCCGACAAGTTGGTTCAAGAAATCCACCCCGGCGGTATGCATTGTGTATTGGATCTAGGCGGTGCATCGGGATCGTGGACCTTGGCCTGGTTGAAAGCAGAACCTAAATCACGTGCCATCATCTTTGATCTTCCGCATGTGATTCCAATGGCTCGTGAACGCTTTTCCACTTCACCGTTTGCCAACCGAGTGGAAATGCGCGCTGGGGACTTTTACACCGATGACTTGCCCAAGGGTGCCGATCTTGCCTGGGTAAGTGCGATTATTCATCAGAATTCTCCGGACCAGAATCGCGCACTATACCGCCGCATTGCCGCTGCGTTAGAGCCTAACGGCTGGATCTACATTCGTGACATCGTTATGGAGTCCTCCCGCACGGCACCAGTAACCGGCGCACTGTTTTCTGTTAACATGCTTTCGGGCACTGAAGGGGGTAAATGCTATAGCTGGACCGAGATTCAAGAAGATCTTCTGTCAGCCGGATTTACGGATGTTCAACTCGTGCGCCGCGATGAAGGCATGCACTCGATCGTGCGGGCTCGCGTGAGATAGATAACTTATAAGCTGAGGTCATGATGCCAGTACCAGTGCGCACAGACTTGTCGGTTTCAATCCGATCTGAATCAACATTTCTACCAGTAATCCTCAATTTGCAGGACTGTCTAATACTGAGGATTAGTAGGTGTAACAAACAGTTCTGTCGATTCGGAAATCAAAAAAATATTTCTTACTTCCTGTAGTCTTTATTTATTTTTCAAAAATTCATTTTTATGCTAGGTTACAACCAGTAATCGTTAAAATAAACCCATAGAAAATTTACAAATAATTTTAGAAAGGATATTTTTATGAGCAAGTATAATATAGCTGTTGTTGTGGGAAGCCTGCGCAAGGATTCATTCAATCGCAAACTGGCTAATGCGATTATAAAACTGGCTCCACCGGAATTTTCTTTTAAGCAGGTACAAATAAGTGACTTACCTTTATACAATCAGGATGACGATGCGAATCAAGCCGATTCTGTCAAACGACTGAAGAACGAAATTAAGAATGCGCAGGGTGTTTTGTTTGTTACTCCCGAATACAATCGTTCAATTCCTGGCGTGCTCAAGAATGCTATCGATAACGCTTCGCGGCCTTATGGTCAAAATGCCTGGGAAGGTAAACCTGCCGGTATTGTCGGTATTTCCATTGGCGTTATCGGCACAGCCATGGCTCAACAACATTTACGTAATGTTCTCGCATTTCTGAATATGCCAACACTGGGCCAACCCGAGGTATTTATTCAGGCAAAGGAAGGATTGTTTGATGATACTGAAAATATCGGTGCAACCAGCAAACAATTTCTGCAGAATTGGATGGACAAGTATGTTGAGTGGGTGAAAAAACACGCGGCCTAATGCAATAGGAAAGAGATGAAAATAAGAGATTTTGGTTGGGCTTGCCAATTTAAAGATAACTGGTTGAAATATGCAGATGTTTTATTGTGATTTCTTTTGATTAGCAATGGCATTGCATTGACAACTTCCTGTAATCCTTGTTTTTATATTTTTAATTTTATGCTAGGTTATAAACAGTAATCGTTAAACAATACTATAGCAGATAGAAGAATAATCGTAGAAAGAATGTGAAAAAATGGATTCAACATCCGAAATAAGAAATAACTGTCTATTCTTGAAGTTGACGGGTCATTTTGAAGTATCTCGTTCAAAAGAAATAGTTTATGAGGCACTTGAAAAGTTACTTAGTCATAATTTGAATAAAGTATTTTTTGATGTTACGGAAGTAAAGGGACTTGATGAAGCAAAAGAGTCTGTTATGAAGATGTTTATTTTAGTTCCTTTGATAACTCGGACTCTTCCCAAAGGAACAAAGACATCTTTTTGGGGAACAGAAAAACAAGTCAGTAAATATAGTTTTTTTGAGGATGTGATGCCCCGTTTGGGATTGTCTGTCAAGGTAACTACAAAACCAGAAGAAGGTTTGGAATGGTTGGGTGTATCTTCAGAAGAAAAATCATAGAAGACATATAACTTCCTCATTGCACATTTCTATCCGTAATCATCAATTATTTTAAAGCTGACAGTTGTTGACTTGTAGGTGCTATACGTAACAAAATGATGATTGCAACTTAGACATCGCAGGTTCATCATCTATCTGTATTTCCTATTGATTTAAAGGAAAGGAGATAACGATGAACCAAATGGCTACAGAAAAACACAGTATCAAACCTGCAAAAGAATCCTTGGCTGATTATGGCAACATTGAACAACACAACGGTATTGCAGAGTATCCAATCTGAAAGTGCAAAGAGATTACTACAAAGCTATGGAGGTGATCATGCAACGAACGGCTGGCAACCCATATAACCCTTGACTAGAAATGAAATTTATGAAAACTTAAACGTAACTTAACATCATAATATCAATGGCCAATGAGATATTGTCAAGAGTTGTGTATGAAGAATTAGGCGGCGATCCGTTTTTCTTCAATACCGTTAACGAATTTCACTCCTTTAACAACATCAGCCAAGCGTTCCGGACGATGTAGACGAATCCATCGTTTCTGAGCGCATTGACATAATTTGAATGCCATTGAGATGACCGTGTTCGCAGAAAAACAGCCTCTCACTTTATTTGTTCGTAATCGAACCGTCGCAAAGGTCGATTCAATCGGATTCGTGGTTCGAATGTGACGCCAGTGTTCAGCGGGGAAATCATAAAAGGTAAACAAAGCATCCCGATCCTTTTCCAGGCACTGGGCCGCTTTGGGATATTTTGCTTCATACGTATTCACAAAATCATTAAAATGACGTGCGGCTTCATCTTTGTTGGCTGCCTGCCAAATCTGATGCAATTTTGATTTCGCATTGGATTGAAGGCTCTTTGGCAAATTGTTCAGAACATTAGCAGTCTTGTGTACCCAGCATCTTTGCCAACGGGTACCATCGTAGACTTTGCTCAACGCTTTCCAGAAACCCAAGGCGCCGTCACCAATCGCCAGTTGTGGTGCGGTAGTCAGGCCTCTGGATTTCAGGTCTAGTAAAAGTTGTTTCCATGACATTTCGCTTTCACGGAAACCGCCCTCTATCGCCACCAGTTCCTTTACACCATCAGCCGTGGCACCCATAATGACCAAAAGGCACTGTTTATCATCCATGCGAACGTTGCAGTAAATACCATCGGCCCAGAAATAGACATAACGTTTCTCTGAAAGATTACGCTTTTGCCATTGCTGAAACTCCTGCTGCCAAACCGTTTTGAGCCGACTGATCGTGGGGGCAGACAAACCCGGAGCATCTTTACCGACCAATGCTGCCAAGGCATCGCTAAAATCCCCGGTGGAAACACCTTTCAAATACAGCCACGGAATCAATTGTTCCATGCTTCTGGTCTTCCGCAGGTAAGGCGGCAATATGGCTGAACGGAAGGATACCCTTTCCGATTCCTGCAAAGACCGATCCCGTGTCCGAGGAACTTCCACAGGCACCGGTCCGATCCCCGTTTGAATCTGACGTTCGGGCAAATAACCATTGCGCACGATCCTCTGAAGACCAGTCTCGTCTCTTAAATCTTTATATTGGTTTAAGAATATTTCAATCTCGGCTTCCAGGGCATGGGCTAGCAAGTCTCTTGCTCCTTGACGTAAAATGTCTGAAATAGGGTCATCAACAAATCTCTCTGGTTTTTTTATCGCTACTACGTTATCTTTATTCATGGTGTGTGTATCCTTTCCTTTTGTTTTTTGGCCGGCTGACTGTCGCGAAACAACCAACCGGTGGATACACCACCTATCTTCCTAAACACAACTTTTGTTTATATCTCATGGCCAATACGGATTATGTTACGTATAGGTAGCAACTGTGTTTCACGTCAAGTAGTATTTTTTAACAGCCTGATTCATTCCAGCAGGTACCATTTTTGATCATTGTATTGAGGATAATCATAAGCTTCCTCATGCAGGCAGTAATGGCAACTTTGTGTTTCTTCCCAGAGCTGATCAACCTGTTATAAAAGGCTTTTATCTTGGGGTTGTGACAAATGCCTGAGATGACACACATGTATAATACAGAACGGATTCTTGCCCTGCCGCCCCAGATGGCACGCCTGCCTTTGTATTTGCCACTATCCCGATTCAGAGGTGCAACCCCAACAAGGGCCGCTATCTGCCTTCGGTTCATTGTTCCAATCTCCGGCAGATCGGCGAGGATGGTCAATGACATAACAGGCCCAACACTGGGAACACTTTGCAGGATCTTGTCCATATGCCGCCAATGCGGGCTTTTTTTGATAAGATTTTCAACCTTACGGTTGATTTTGACAAGTGCCTTCTCCAGCCCTTTAATGCTTTTTTCAACATCTTTTTTTGTCCACTTCGAAGCTGTGGTCAAACGGTTTTTCTCAGCCGTCAACATTATGATGATCTGGCTGCGCCTGGTATTAAAAGCATCCAGCATTTCCGTTTCCTCGGTCTTTAATGGCCTTATCTCCGGCCTCACCGAATCTGCAAATCGTGCAATAACATGGGCGTCAATTTTATCCGTCTTGGCCAGAACACCCATAGCTTTGGCAAAATCTCTCACCTGTCTGGGATTGACACAAACTGCGGGAAGCCTTGCAACAACCAGGGATCTGAGAGCAGCCATTTCCAACCCCCCTGTGGCTTCAAGCACAATTAGCTCCGGCTGTTTTGACTTTACGAAATCCGTCATCAGAGATATGCCGTCTTCCGTATTGGCAAATGTCATAAAATCCACCTGAGGCCTTACACCTACATCAAGTTTCTCCTTCGAAACATCGATACCGATAAAGGTTTTCTCCTCTTTCATATTTTGTTCTCCTTT